>JAWXBP010000162.1 GCA_034440135.1 Planctomycetia bacterium | reverse complement strand
TTCCAGCGCCCTTCCGCGACCGGTTCGCCGGCCAGGTGGAAAATCGTGTCGACCCCTTGAAACGCCGCCGACGGGGGCCGCTCGCGTGAGGCGTCCCAGGGGTAGGCGTTCACGTCCCCCAGCACGGCCTTCGCGCGGCTCGCGTCGCGCGTCAGGACGACGCAGCCCGGCAGCTTCGCCACCAGGCGACGGCCGACAAACCCGGTCGCGCCGGTAATCAGGGCCTTCATGACTCCCCCTCCCCACAGGTGACAAAGCTTCGCGGCACGACGGGATTATACGACGCCGCCCAGTCCGTTACATTGCCGGCCATGGCAATCCTCGGCGCACACATGTCGATTTCCGGCGGTTATTATCGCTCCGTGGAAATCGCCAGCGAAATGGGCTGCGACGCGGTCCAGCTCTTCACGAAAAACAATAACCAATGGCGCGCGAAAGAATTAACCGACGAGGACGTCGCGAAGTTCCAGAATGCGCTGAAAGAGCTGAAAATTGGCTGGCCGATCGCGCACAATTCCTACCTGATCAATCTGGCCGCTCCGGATGAGGAACTGTGGCGCAAGTCGATCGACGCCCATCGAATCGAATTGGAACGCGCGGAGCGACTGGGAATCCCGTTCGTGGTGGCCCATCCCGGGGCCTTTACCACTTCGAGCGAAGAAGTCGGGCTGAAGCGCATCATCAAGGGTTTGGATGAAGTCCACGCCGCCGCGCCGAAGCTCAAGGTCAAGACGCTCTTGGAAGCCACGGCCGGCCAAGGCAGTTGTCTGGGCTGCAAGTTCGAGCACCTGGCCGAGATCATCGCCGGCGTGAAGCACCCGGAGCGGCTCGGTGTTTGCATCGACACCTGCCACGTCTTCGCCGCCGGCTATCCGCTCGGCACGCCCAAGGAGTACAAGGAAACGATGAAGGCCCTCGACGCCACGGTCGGTGTAACCCAAGTTCAGGCTTTTCATCTCAATGATAGCGCAAAGCCGTTCGGCTCCCGGGTCGATCGCCACGCGCACATTGGGCAGGGACACTTGGGCTTGGAACCGTTCCGGCAACTGCTGAACGACAGTCGATTCAGCAAGACGCCCATGTACCTGGAAACGCCAAAAGAAGAAGTCGACGGCGAGCACATGGACAAGGTCAACCTCCGCACGCTGCGCTCGCTGATCAAGTAACGAAAAAACCGCAACACACCAGCCCGTAGCGCCAGCGAGGGAGAGTTGATATCGTTGACCGCTGGGGATCAAACTCTCAGTTGCGCCGAGTCGAAGCAACTGAGAGTTTGTTCTCAAACGGTACGCGACGTCCTTCTTCCCTCGCTGGCGCTACGGGCTAGTATTTTCTCCAATTATCGAGCCCCTGATGCCAACGCTTGCATCCATTCAAGTCGGCATGCCGCGCCAGATGGGGCGCGAGGATGCGGAGGATCCCTTCGACAAGCCGTGGACGTCCGGCATCTTCAAGTTGCCGGTATCGGAGCCGGTGGAGATTACCCGGTACGGACTGGTCGGCGACGGGCAGGCTGACTTGGAAAACCATGGCGGCGAAGATAAAGCGGTGCTGAGCTATTCCGCCGATCATTACGCCGATTGGCTGCCGATCCTCGGACCAGCATCCGCCGCTTACGGCGCGTTCGGCGAGAACCTGACGATCCGCGATCTCACGGAGGACGACGTTTGCATCGGCGACGTCTGGCAGATTGGCGAGTCGGTACGACTCCAAGTGTCGCAGCCGCGCCAACCTTGTTGGAAGCTGGCTCGCAAATGGCGCGTGCGCGATCTCGTAGAGCAAGTGCAGCACACCGGCCGCAGTGGATGGTATTGGCGCGTCTTGCAAACTGGCGTCGTAGAGGCCGGGCAACCGTTGAAGTTGCTGGATCGCCCGCGTCCTGAGTGGACCATCATGGCCGCGAACCGCGTGATGTATCACCGCAGGCACGATCGGGCAGCGGCGCTCGCACTTTCCGTGCTGCCAGAACTGTCCGAGAGTTGGCAACGCCATTTCACGGGCCGCGCTGCGCGATTGGCCGAAGATTGACCAGCGCATAGCTACGGATGCGACGCGTTCATGGCTTGGACGACGTCGAAAAGTCGCCCCGTGCCATCGCCCGAAGCTGAAGCAGCGGCAGCGAGATTGTCGTCGCTCCAGGATTCGCCCAACGCGACGCCTGGCTGCCACATGGTGCTCGCCAGACGCTGTAGAAGTTGTACGCAACATTGCAGCGTCATCAACATGTCGCTCGTCGTGACGATCCCAACGACTCGGTTCGCGTCGATGACGGGCAGCGACGAAATTGAGCGATCCAACATCAGGCTGATGGCATTCGCCACAGGCGTGGCCGGCGTCACTGTCGCCGGACTGCGAGTCATCACGTCCGAAGCGACGGCGCCATCCGAGTCACGCAAATCGCGATCGCTGATGACTCCTTGGAGCTGGCCCTGCATGTCGATCACCAACAAGTGGTGAATCCGTTCTTCCTGCATGGTCGCACGGACACGCGCGAGCGGCGCATCCGGCCGCACCGACGTCGGGCAGTCCGTCAACACGTCCTTGATCGAAATCCGGCCATCGAACACGCACCAAAGTTCACGATCCAGCACTTGCAGAATCTGTTGGCGTTTGGCAATGAACTGCGCTTCCATGCGTTCGGGCACGATCGGTGTTTGCTCTGGTTCGCTTAGCGGCGCCGGCGATACAGCAGGAGGAGACTTCCTCAGGCTGACAAATACGAGCCCGATCGCCCCGCAGCCCAACAACAAGGCGGCGCCCCACCAGGGAATGATGGGAAGTTGCTCCGCGACCACTTCCACGGGCTGGGCCGCAAGAGGTTCCGCAGGCCGCTTTTCTTTGCTAGCGAAAGCAAGGTGGCGGCCAGCTTGATCAAACGTCGCGCGGGTCAGATCGCCCAGCGCCAGGGCGCCGCCCGCGAGCACCGCGGCGCCGATGGCCATGACGGAAACATATTCAACCAGCGATGCGCCCCGACGGTTGCGCCGCATTCCTTTTCCAGTCACGGACTTCGCCCCTCAGAACGGTGTTGGCTCATTCGTCCCGACGCCGCGCCGGGGGCGAGCAACGATTCGGGCCTGAAAACACTTAAGCGTAGGTTACTGCGAGCGGTAGGATTTCGCAGTTTGGCGCGATTCCGCCGCTGCGAGAACGAACGAAATCCCGATATGCGTCGGCCGAGTTACTCGTCGAATCCTCGTTGCTGATCACAAGCCATGCTTGCCGAACTCAGTCAAATCAGGCAAAATCCTGGCTTCCGCCGGGGAGCGTCCCTGGCGCGGGGGCTTGTTCTCGTTTCTCACGGTACGGCCAGCGATGGATTTGACGCGCGTCGAGCAGTTGCAGCGTGACCTTACGGACAAGTACGTCATCGTCGCTGGCGATCGGCCGGAACTGGCCCGTTTCCAGGGCATTACCGGCCGGGTGCGGACTGTGAACATGAGCGGCCAGGCGCTGGTGGAGTTCGAGGCGTACAACAATGTCGGCTGGTACGACATCAGCCCGACGTTTTTGAAAGTGATCGATGCGCCACTGCCTCCGCCGGCGAAGCCGGCCGAGGCCCCCGCGGCGAAAGCGGCCCCTGCCAAGGCCCCGCCCGCCAAGCCGGCTGCCGCACCGGCAAAGCCCGCGGCTGCAGGCTCCACCGCGGACATCCTGGCGGCCGCCCGAGGCGCCAAGTCCCCGGCGGCGCCAGCGATTGAAGGCAAGAAGCCGTCTACGGCGGAAATTCTGGCCGCGGCCCGACGTCCATCGGCCCCTGCCGCGGAGGCCCCGGCTGCGGCCCCCAAGCCGGCCGCCGCAGACACAACAAAATTATCCACGGCCGATATTTTGGCTGCCGCACGCGGTAAGGCGGTAACGCCAGCCGCGCCGGCGGCGCCAAAGGCCCCGCCGGTCCCGCAACCGGAGTCCGAGCCAGAACCTGTCGCCGAGGCGGACCCCGAGCCAGTTGCAGCCGTAGCGCCCAAGGCCGCACCGGCCGGGGCGATCCCCAAGGACATCCCCGGCATGTTGGCTTATTGCCGTCAACGCGACGGGAAGTAAGCACCCATCACATCAGGCCGTTGACGGCCGACTCTTCAGGGAGGAATGAGCACCATGAGCCAAGTACCCCCCCCGCGGTTCGACGCGGAGCCGCCGAAGCGCGGCTGGTTCGGCCGCAATTGGTTGTGGTTCGTCCCAACGGTGATCGTGCTGCCGATTTTGCTGTGCGCAGGCTGCTTTGGCGGTCTATTCTTCATCGGCGTCGCTGCGCTCAAGGGCAATCCGGCGTATCAGCAGGCCTTGAAGCGCGTGCAGGATAATCCGGAAGTCCAGGCCCAGTTGGGGCAACCCATCGACGACGCGACGGTGCTCCCGCAAGGACAATTCAATCTTGAAAACGGCGAAGGCACGGCGAAGTTTTTCTTCAGCGTGAAGGGCCCGAAAGGGAGCGCGAACGTGATTGCCGAAGCGGAGACCACCGACGGCAACTGGCACTACGACAAGTTGGAACTCACGTGCGACGCCGACGGTACGAAGATCGACCTGAGCGAAGCACACGTACCGAATGCGGATGACGCTCCAGCCTTTGCTCCTGACGCCGATGAAGCGGCCGCGGCAGAGGGAACCGACGACGATAGCCCGGCGCCGGCGCTGGAGATTAACGTTGAATAGCCGCTGTAAGGCGTTTCCGAATCACGGATCGACGATGACAGGCGCCGGCGCGGCCGTGGCGCTCCGCGAAGCTTGCTTCTGAGCGTTCAGCATTTCCTGGATCTCAGGATCGTCCAGCGCATCCACGGTCGCAAGCGCATTGAGTCGTTCCCGGAAATCGTGCCAGTTACCACGCATGCCGAGCACGATACACTCGCCCGCGATGCCAAAGGCTTGGAGTTTCTCCTCTGGCGCGCTCGTGGCGAGTGACTTGCTGAGGTTTTGCGCTGACTCCAGATCTGGCTGGCGCAGGTAAAGGCGAACCAACTCTCGTTTAGCAATCCAGACGTAGTTTTCGTGGTCCTCGTTGACCTTCGGGTAGTTCAAAACGGCTTGCCACGCTTCGACCGTCGCCAAGTCGATGGCGGCCAGCATCTGCAAGTCGGCCGAGGCTTTGGTGGGAAAGCGTTTGGCATCCTGCTCGGTTACGAGGGGCGGGGTACGCGTGGCTTGCGCCGCGGCGACGCCTAAGACCGCTGCAATCGCCACGGCGGCGCCCCAAACCAGGTAACGCCAATTCCGCCGCGGCGCCGCGGGGGCGTTCATGAGTCCTTGCAGTTGTGTGGTCGCCTGGTGCCGCGCGGCCACGAACGGATCGGGTTGCTCGGCCCACTCGTCGAG
>JAWXBP010000161.1 GCA_034440135.1 Planctomycetia bacterium | reverse complement strand
GTACGTCGATCGACGTACAGCCAGCGGAGCCAATTCACCAGTGACAACACAATGCCGCTGCGATCGAAGGCCTTGATGAGCCGGCCTTCGTCCTCAGCAAGGGGGCGAACCGCTTCGTAGGCTTCGAGTCCCATTCGCCAACCGTCGCGCTCGTCTCCCACCAGGCTGCCGAGCAGCCGCGCGACGTCCGTGGCCGGGTTGTCGATCCGCATTGCGCCAAAATCGATGATGCCGGAGACCTGGCCGTCAAGAAACAACACATGGTCGTGCCAGACGTCCCGAATGCAGGGCTGCAACGTGACGTGCAACTCCCGGCACGCGGCCAGTGCCTGCTCCACGGCCGGCAACGCGCGCGGAATGAGCAGCACGGCCCGGGCGGCGCGGCGATCCACTTCCAACCAGGCCGATGTGGTGAACGCGTCTTTCCAGGAAGTGAGCAGCTCGCCGCGCAGGTCGCGGACCAGTTCCAATCGCTGCGCGACACTCGGCGATGGGGCCGGCTCGCTATGGGGAACAGGAAAGCTGCTGGCGGCGACATGAAACGTCGCCAAGGCCGACAGAGCGTTCGCGAGTTTTTCATTCGTGGGGGCGTCGTGATAGTCGGCCTTGCCGGGCATCCAAGGAGCTAACTCCCAAAAATGCCCGTCGTGGACGACGTAGCCAGCATTGGTCGACGACTCCAGCGGCAACGGCACGAAGTAGCAGCCCTCCATGTGAACGTGCCAGAGCACGGCCTGGAGGAACTCCAACCGTTCCCGATTCGGATGCGCCGGCGGCCAGCAGCGGAGACAAAGCGGCCCGTCTTCCGTTTCCAGTCGCCAGAACTGCGCGCCGCTAAATCCCCCCGCTCCGCCGAGAGACTGGATGCCAAGAATCGGCGCCAGGTCCGGGTAGTGCGCCAACACGGCTTGCAGGCGTGGTTCAATCGTCAATGGCGTCCCCGCTCGCTTCGATCGATCCGCAAGGCAGTCGCAATCCGTAAAGGTATCGCAACGCGCACAGCTTGACACACCTGCCAAGTTTTTGGCATACTCGTGCAAAGTCACTCAGGCGCGACCCGTGGGCTGCCGCCCCGCGTACTAAACTTATCGGATGACTCCGTCTGGCGAATCTTTCCGCATCAGGAATTCCGGATAAGATAGGTAGCGTCTGCCGTGCCGCGCCTGCGAACCCCGCGGCGCCCGCCGCCGTTCCTGCCCCGTACCGGTCTGCTGGCTCACTCAACCCCTTAGAAGGTACTTGCGATGAAGCAATTGCAACCCGCGCTACTCGCCGTAGCCTTGTTCGCCGCCACGACGGCGACGCCGGCTTTAGCGCAGAACGAAACCCAGGCCCAGCCGTCATCGCAAATCGCCGCCGGCGACGTCGTCGCCCAAGCTGCCGCCAAGGCCGAAGCCGCCTCGCAGGAAAAGTATCCCCCCTACGCCGACGTCCTCAAAGACTCGGTGGCCATCGAAGGCGCGATCAAGCTGCATCTCAAGGGAGATCAGCTTTACGCCGAGCTTTCGCCCGGCCAGCTCAATAAAGATTTCCTGGTCGTGATGGCAATCGCCAAAGGCTTGGGCGAGTTCCCATTGCTCGGCGGCATGACCTTCGGCGACGACGCCCTCTGGCAGTTCCGCAAGGTGGACGGAAACATTCAGATCGTTCGCCGCAACATTCGCTTCAAGGCCAACCCCGGCAGTCCCGAAGAAAGCGCCGTGAAGCTGGCCTTCACCGACAGCATTCTGTTCGCCCTGCCCATCGCCACCCGCGGCCCCGGCGGCACCGTGATCGTGGACTTGAGCCCCGTCTTCATGAGCGACCTGCCGCAAATCGGCTCGATGCTCCCCGGCTTTATGTTCTCGCCGAACAAAAGCAACTGGGCCGACGTCAAGGGCTTCGAAAACAACGTCGAGATTCAGGTCGCCGCCACTTACGCCTCGGGCGGTTCGCTGCAATTGGACACGATCCCCGACAGCCGTGGCGCCACCGTCAATGTGCATTACTCGATCAGCGAACTGCCGCAAACCGGCTACAAGCCCCGCATCGCGGATGATCGCGTCGGTTACTTCCTCACCGCCGTGAAAGACTTCTCCAAAGCCGGCACCGACGACCAGTTCGTCCGCTATCTCACCCGCTGGGACTTGCAGAAGAAGGATTCCTCCCTGGAACTCTCGCCTCCGGTGCGGCCGATCATCTTTTACCTGGAAAAGACGATCCCGGTGAAGTATCGCAAGCCGATCGCCGAGGGCATCCTCGAATGGAACAAGGCCTTCGAGAAGGCCGGCTTCGATCGCGCGATTCAAGTTCGCCAGCAAGAGGAAAGCGATACCTGGGATCCGGAGGACGTGCGTTACAACACGATCCGCTGGATCACTTCGAACATGACCTTCGCCATGGGACCGAGCCGGATCAATCCGATCACCGGCCAGATCCTCGATGCGGACATCATTTTCGACGCCAGTTGGGTACAAGCCTGGAAGCAAGAATACGAGACGTTCACGCCCTCGACCGTCGCCGCCATGACGGGCGGCCCGATCGACATCAAATCCTACGAAGCGGAAATGGCCAAAATCCCGCCTGCATTGCGGCACCTGCTCCACTGCCGTTGCGAACTGCACTCCGGCATGTCTCAGCAATTCGCCTTCGGTTCGGCGCTGCTCATGAATAAGCTCACCGGGCCGGAATTGGCCGCCGAGCAAGAAAAGCTGTTCATGCAGGGTCTCAAAGACGTGACCATGCACGAAGTCGGCCACACGCTCGGGCTGCGTCACAACTTCAAGGCCAGCACCATGCTCGCTATCGAAGACATGCAGGACCCAGGCAAGACCAAGGACACCGGCCTGGCTGCCTCGGTCATGGACTATACGCCGACCAATCTCGCGCCGAAGGAACTGAAGCAAGGCGATTATTTCAGCACTACGATCGGCCCGTATGACATGTGGGCCATCGAATACGGCTACAAGCCGCTTTCCGGCGGCACGGAAGGCGAAGTCGCCGAGTTGCAAAAGATCGCCACGCGCGGCACCGAAGCCGGTCTCGCCTTTTCCACGGATGAAGACACCCGCGGCATCGACCCCGATCCGCTCTCCAATCGTTACGACTTGGGCAAAGACCCGTTGCGATTCGCGCAACTGCGTTCGTCGCAGATCGTCGAACTGTGGCCGGGCATCGTAGAAAAGGTCGTCAAAGAAGGCGACGGCTATGAGCGTGCTCGCCAGGCGGTCAGCGTCCTGTTGCACAATCATGCCCAGGCGATGTTCTTCGCCGCACGGTACGTCGGCGGTTCGTATGTGAACCGCGATCATCGCGGCGATCCGAACGCCAAGGCGCCGTTCGTCGTCGTCGAGCCGTCCAAGCAGCGCGAAGCGCTCAAGCTGCTCGAAGACAACGTCTTCAACGACAAACCGTTCCAATTCCCGACCGAGTTGTACGGCTACCTGGCCCCCACGCGTTGGGATCACTGGGGTAGCCCGGTCCCCAGCCGAACGGACTACCCGGCCCACGAAGTCGTGGCGATCTTGCAAGACCGGATGCTGGCCAAGCTCCTCTCATCGCTGACGCTCACGCGTCTGCACGACGCGGAGTTAAAGGTCCCGGCCGATCAGGACGCCTTCACCGCCGCTGAGTTGCTGGAGCGGTTGACCAAGGCAGTCTTCGTCGAGATCGAGACTGTGCCTGCTGGCGAGTTCTCGAACCGCAAGCCGGCCATCAGCAGCCTCCGCCGCAACCTGCAGCGCCGCTACCTGAAGCAGTTGGCCACGGTCGCCATGGGCGACACGTATGCTCCGGAAGACTGCCAAACAGTCGCCAACATGGAACTGGAAAAGCTCGAGGGCCGCATCAAGGCGACCCTCGCCGGAAACGACAAGTTGGACAGCTACACGCAGGCCCACCTGCAAGACAGCGCCAAGCGCATCCGCAAGGTGCTCGACGCCCAACTCCTGACCTTCTCGCCGTAGTCGGCGGAAGGTCGGACCAGCTTCAACCAAAAAAGCCCGGCGGCGCACCAGCGCCGCCGGGCTTTACTTCTGCGCTCCACGAGGACTATGCTGCACGAAGTGCAAATGACGAATGAATGTCGAAATCCGAAGCCCGAATGCTCGATGGAACGAACGTCGTTGCACTCAGATCATTCAGACATTCGACATTCAGATTTGATTCGACATTCGGATTTAGAAATTCGTCATTCACGCCCACGCCTTCTGGCCTCCCAAGGCAAGTAACACACAAGAACCTCGCCATTTGAAAGGCGACCCGATGAAAATGATCGTCGCCATCATTCAGCCCACCAAGCTCAAGGCGGTCCGCGAGGCGCTAACCTCGGTCGAGGTCGAGCGGATGACCGTCTGCGAGGCCCAAGGTTACGGGCGGCAACGCGGGCGCACGGAAATGTATCGCGGCCACGAGTACAAGACCAACCTGCTGCGCAAGATTCAGTTGGAAATCCTGGTCAACGACGACTTCGCCGAACGCACCATCGAAGCGATCCAACATGTCGCCCGCACCGGACCGGAAGGTAACATCGGCGACGGCAAAATCTTCATCCTGCCGGCCGACCGGGTAATTCGCATCAGCGACGGCCTGTCGACGCAAGGCGCGGTTTAATGCCCGCTGGAACGCCGGGCAGCGCTCTTGCCGGGACAGTGGTCGTCCTCACTTCCGATCTGACCATGGCATCGTATGTACGCGGCGCGGCCGAACAAGTCGGCGCGACATGTGTCACCGCGCTGGACGCCAATTCACTGCTGCGTCGCCTCGAAGAAATCGCCACGCCCGCGGTTGTCGTAGTTAACCTCGAAACGCGCGGGCTGGACATCGCTACGTTGATGCCGCGTCTGGCGGAACTCTCCTCTGCGCCGCGATCCGTGGTCGCTTTCGGTCCGCACGTGCATGAAGACCGCCTACAAGCGGCCCGCAACGCCGGCTGCACCGAAGTCCTCTCACGCGGCAAATTCCACGCGCAAGCAGTGGAGATTCTCACGAAAAGCCTGGCGACCAACACCAATTCGTAGCGCAACACCAACTCGTAGCGCGACACCAACCCGTAGCACCAGCGCGGGAGAGTTGACGCAGCGTACAGTTCGAGATGAAGCTCTCAGTGAGCCTCTTCTCCTATCGCACAACGGACGCGACTCCCATTCATAGACGCTGGGTGCCTTCACAGAAGGCCCCCGCGCTAGTGAATCGCGGACTCAGCCGATACGGCTATTCGTCCGATTCTGACTCCGCATCCAACGGCGCCGTCGCCACGCCCTGCGAATCCGTCGTCAGCGGCGGCAGCTTGTGCGGTTCTTCTTCGTCATCCAGCACGATGTCGTCCAACTCATTGCCGTCGACGTGATAGCGCAACAGCAAGTAGCAGCCGCAGGCGGCGGTCCAGAAATAGCTGAATACAAACCCCACGACGAGCAGGTGAACCAGGCTCGACCAAAAGCGAATCACTTGTAGGCCAGCCCAGGCGGGGCCGTCAACTTTGCTGAGATCGACCGCCGGCCAATCGGCGCCGGGACCCGGCCAGGGATGCGGCACGACGGCCATGATCTGCTCGAACAACTCCGGTTGCGCGCCCCGGCAGGCCGCCCAAGCACTCAGATAAATCACGGTCTCGGCAAACGCCGCCGCGGCGAGCCAGCCCAGCGTGCCGATCACGGCCGTAACGATCAGATAGAACAAAAAGTGTAACGGCCGGCTAAGCACGTACGTGAAGGAGCGGCTCAAAGCATCATAGTGATCGGAATGTTCCACGCCGACGGCGGCCCACATCAGCGGCCAGCCGAAAAACACGCCGGCGAGGATCAACGTGCCCAGCGTGCCGAGTCCCAGCACGATTGGCCAGAGAATGGCGCCAATCAATAAGCCGACTTCCGCGCGCAAGATAAACCCGGCGGCCCCGACGGCGAGCGCGATCACGATAAACGCCAGCAGCGTGCCGACCGGTCCGAGAAAATACGCCAACCACTTGGCTTGCACGTGCCGCATCGCGCGGCCGAGCGAAATCTTCTCCTCGGCGGCCAGTTGCATCGCCGCGGTACGGCAGATCAAGCCGCCGCAAAAGGTCCACACCACGGCCACCCACAGCGCGCAGAGAAAGTGAAACGCGAAGCCCGTGATCGACAGGTCGGACTTGAATAGCGAGTAATACGGCCGGCTGAGCCGTTCCCAGGGACCGTAAATCGGCACGTCGCCAAGCGTCCACCCCATGATCGTTTGTTGCGCCTTCGCCGCGCTCAATTGGGGCGGGAGAAACGGCGGCTCCGACTCCGGCGACGCCGGTTCCTCGCTGGCCGGCGCAGCAACGGCATCCGGCTTCTGGACTTCGATCAAGGTTGTCGCGACCTTCTCAGGCGAAATCCAATCCAGCGGTGATTTCGTCGAGGCCTCGATTTGGCGACGGAGCGTCTCATCGGTGGTTCCGGAGAACACATAGCCGATCGACCAAAACCCCAGCCAGGTAAGTAATGCGCCGGCCGCCGCCACGACCAGCAGCTTGGGCTGCGCGGCAATGCGAAACGTGCGCAGCAAAATCAGCCAGGGGAAGATCTCCAACCAGGCCACTTCGCGCACCACCACGCGCTCTTCCGGCATCGGAACGCTCTCCAGCCAATTGCGAACGGAACCAAAGCAAGCCGAGTTTAACGGCTTTCCTCAGGATGCGGATTATACGCCCCCGGGCGAGGGCCGCAATCACGGTCCGCGCCAGGGGATCACCACGGAGCGGCTGCTTGGGTTTGCACCGCGGAGGCGCTAAGACGCAGAGGGCGCAAGGGATGGGGAGTTGGACCGTAGAGCGGGCCGCGCTAGAGTATCGCGCAAGCAAACATTTACCGCATCGAAAGATGCAGAACGGCGTCGACCGCGAAAAGTAAGGCCCGCCGATTTCAAAAACCGGGCTCCATCTCCGATTTCAACTGAACACTGAAAACTTCAAACTCCGCCATTCTTCCGAGATCGCTAATTCTCCTCCGCCGGCGCTTCGCCTTCGTCCTCGCGTTCCACCGGCATGCTGTAGTCCTCGCCGAGCCAGCGGCCTAGGTCGATGCGGCGGCAGCGCTCCGAGCAAAACGGCGGCGCCGGCGTATCCTCGCCACGGAACTCGCGTTTGCAGATCGGGCATCGCATCAAAGAGTTCGACATCGCAGTAGTGAACGCGGAGGCTACTCGGACGCCTTCTTCTTGCCCTTGGAAGTCGAGCCGCCAGATTCCGACTTCTTCGCGGGCGTCTCCGCCGGCTTGGCGTCGCCTTGGGCGTCCCCCTTGGACTCTGTCCCGCCGCTCGACGCCGACTTGTCTTCCGCCGCGCGCTTCTTGTACGACTCGCTGCGGTAGTCGGTCTGATAGAAGCCCGACCCTTTGAACACGATCGCCGCGCCGGTGCCGAACAGCCGCCTCAGCTTCGGCTTGCCGCACTCCGGGCACTTCTTCTTGTGACTGTCATTGATCGACTGAAACAGCTCGAACTTGTGATGACAGGCGTCGCACTCATAGTCGTAAGTCGGCATGGGAAAAAAGTGCGCTCGGTTACGTGTTGATGGATCGAAATCACTCGCCGCAGGTTGTGGCCCGGTTTTTGGTTGTGGCACGGTCAACTAGTTGTGGCACGGTTTTTTGGTTGTGGCACGGTTTTTTGGTTGTGGCACGGTCTCCCGACCGTGCCACCGCCTCGACCGAAGGTCTCCACTCGGCAAGTCGGCGCCGCGGCACGGTCGGGAGACCGTGCCACAACAAAGTGCGCTTATTCTAGTCACCGTCCTTCGAAACAATCACCTGCGCCGGCCGCACCACGCGGTCGTGCAACATGAAACCGTCTTGGACGACCATCACAACCGTGTTGGTCGGCTTACCGGGGACAGGTTGTTGCATGATGGCTTGATGCAGGTGCGGGTCGAACGGTTGATCCTTCGCCTCGATTCGTTTGCATTCATGCGCGCTCAACACGCCATCAAGTTGTTGCGCCACCATCCGAAAACCTTCCAGCAAGCCGCCGCCATCTGGCGATTTCTCCGCCGCTTGAATCGCGCGGGCAATGTTATCCACCACCGGGAGCAAATCGCGTAGCACTGGCAACTCCGCGTAACGAAGCGTGTCTTGCAACTCGCGTTGCGCGCGGCGCCGGTAGTTTTCCAGTTCCGCATGGGAGCGCAGCAATCGATCCTTGGCTTCCGCAGCTTCGGCGCGGAGGACGTCGGCCTCGCTTTGCGCATCCAGAGCGCCCACGTCGGACAGGAACTCGTCCAGTCCGGAGTCGCGATCGTCGTCGCCCGGGTTCGGCGTTCGGTTGGAGTCGGCGGACACGGCCTATTCCTTTTGCTTCGCGGTTTCGTCGTCGGGAATGAAGTAGTCGCGCAGCTTCACGAAGAAGCTCTTGCGATGCGGCGACACGTTGGCGTGCTCCAGTTCCGCCAACTCCCGCAACAGTTGTTCCTCGCGGGCGTCGAGTCGCTTCGGCACTTCCAAATGCACCTGCACCAGCAAGTCGCCGAGCCCGCGCCGGCGCGGG
>JAWXBP010000160.1 GCA_034440135.1 Planctomycetia bacterium | reverse complement strand
GGGAGGAGAAGGCGGAGATGCTGGCGACGCTGAACGCCCCTGGTGTACTGAGGAATCGGGGCGGGCCGGCAGCGATGGCCAAAATGGCAACCGCGGCAATTCGGGTTCGCGAGGAAGTGATGGCGCCGATGGTGGCGACCCAGACTTCCAACAAGTCACGCTCGAGGAATGGGAACGTTACTATACCGCTCCCTACTTGGTGTCGGCCAGTTCGCCAAGCGACGTGCTCGGAGACGACATCGTCACGGTTCAGGGCGGCGAAGTGCTGACGCTCGAAACGCTGAATCTGAGCGGGTCGGCCACACTCTACCTTGACGACGAGTACGACAATTCCGCCGTTGTGCAGGCTTACGCACTCACGGAACTGGGTGGCAATCAATACAGCTGGACCGTGCCGGCAGGATTGGACGCGTCGCGTTTTACCTTGCTCATCAGTCGCAACGACGATGGGGAACTTTCCAACACATATCGCGTCGAGGTCCTTTCAGACATCGAGGAATTGACCTTCGGTACAATCTGCGTCCCTCAGCTGGAAGATCCCACGACCTCCGCTCTGGAACTGGTGACTTGCAGCGCAGGCAACACGGCTGGTGTCACTTACCTGACCGAAGACGCTTTTGAAGCGCGCCTCGGCGGCTGGGCGCATATCATCGGCACGGGGTTGCGAGCCGACTCCGACGTTATCTACGACGGTGAATCACTGGGACTGCCTGTGGCCGGAACACTGGACGACGGCCGCGACATTCTGAGCTTTCAGATTCCGATTCAGTCGGTGCACGACACGTTCTTCGCCGGCGACGAAGGGGACGTCGAGCATTCGGTATTTCTCGATCAGATCGCGCCACTGCAATCCTCAGAGGAAATGGGATTCACGCTGCTGAAGAATTACCGGATGACGTTTGCGCCCAGCGTGAATGGCTTCGAGTTTTCCAATGCCGCCATGACGCCGGTGGCCAAGGCCGACGCTAACGCGAGGATTTGGCAGTCCTTCCGCGAGGTCTACGGCAAAGCGGAAGTCGACGCGGAATTGCTCTGCGCCGGCATCAAACTCACGGCCGGTGTCATTGCGAGTGGCCCCGTGGGGATTCTGGCGGCCATTGTGGACTCGGCCGACTTGTGGGGTTCGTTCCTGATCTTCCCCACGTTCTGGGATCCCACCACCGCGTCGGCCATGTGTACCGGCATGTCGACCCACGCGTTGAACGACTATTTCAATGGTGTCAACAGTCAGATCGGCGTGACGACGACGGATGTGGATCATTCCATCATGCTGGCACAGAGTCGTATCCTTAGTGAGGAGCTGCTCAGCTCTTTCTTGGGGCAAATGGCCACGCCCGCTACGAGCACGCGGGATACCGTCGAAGAATTGGTGACCTTCCTACGCGACGGGAGCGCCGACCCCTCTGCGGAAGCGCCGATGTTCGTCTTTCTGCCAGAGTTGAACAGCCTCGGCTCGTTGGCGAACGCGCATACCGTCGTGCCATATCAAGTGGTCTACGAGGATCCATCCGATCTGCTGCCTAGTCGCGTCTACTTGTACGACAACAATGCGCCCGCCAGTGGACTCTGGTCCGCGGCCGATCCCAGCATTGTCGATCGCGTGTTTCTTGAAATCGAGGAATCCAACGGCGACGTGGAGTTCACGTACGACATGTTGGACGGCTCGTTCAGTAGTCCCTACGACCACAACACTGACGCCGACTGGGTATTGGCCCACGAGACGCCGGACAGCGGCCTGGGCGAGGCCAGCCTGCCACTCGGGTTTCTGGATTTGATTCTGCCGGGATAAGGGTCACGCGAGTGGCTTGGGCGTTGAAAACCTGCATAGACAATCACGGAGCGCGGAGTACATCTAATCCCGAAAGCCCGTGGCCGCCTTAGTTTGCGAAACCCAGCCGAGAGTGAGTGAAAGTCATAGGGAGTCGCAGCCCAATTAGGGATTCCTTTTACCGATTCGTAGGGGGTGAATCTTGACCGCCAAGGGGTGAAACTTGAAGCTGCTTTTTAATCGATATATACCCTGAACGGAGGGGCAAGATTCCCCAAGATTCACCCAAGATTCACCCCCTTAGGGTGAAACTTGAAATGAATGAAAAGTGCTTAAATATAGAGAGAAAGAGACTCTCTCTTCTCAAGTTTCACCCTTTCACCCCTACCCCCTCGCGCGCTGGCTTTTTTGGCTTTTCTGAGCGTGCGCGCGAGGGAGGGGGTGAAAGGGTGAAACATGAAAACAATAGGCACGAAACCCAGCGACTTCTCGAGGAACTTCGCACGGATGTGGCTGAACAGTTCGTCGGCCCGACGGCAATATTGCCCGCGAACGCATTGGCGATTATCGCACGTTGAGTCTACCGCGAGCGCGCGTGCCGTGGGCGAACTCGCCAACAACCGGTTCGCTCGCCATCCCGCGCCAAGCCACCTCCCACATCAATTGATCTAACGCGGTCGGAGCGACGGTCGCCGACTCTTTGTAGTCGCTGTGTGTTCGACCGATAGCTCGGTCGAGTACACTGCTTCCTGTTGGCGCAGAGCAGGTGAACCTGTTCGTGATTCCCGAACTCCCGAAGTTGTTACGGACTGCGTTGAGGTCTTCCAAATCGACGGTTCCATCGCCATTCGCATCCCCGGCAATCACCGAGCTGCCGAAGAAGTTGCGAACGTTGTTCAGATCGCTGACATCAACGCGCTCGTCACCGTTCGTATCACCCGCCACGCGGGAGTAGCCGCGCGCCGGAGTGAAGACATTTGCGCCCAACTCCCCTAAAACGGACCATGTTGTGGCCGCGAGTCCGACCCGCTCCGGAATGCATTGAAAGGGTGTGGTCAGGCACTGATCGACCGCCGCATAAGGCAGATTAATGTCATGCTCGCCATCGAGGGTGCTAGCAACGAGGCCGCGTTCGTCGTGAAAAGGCGCGAGCGTCTGAGCCCGTCGGATCTCCGCCAGATAGTTTACCACTTGTTCGGCGAAGAGTGTTTCCCCATACAGTGAATCGACGAATTGCATGGTCGCGACCGCCTGCGCAGTGAATTCCCAGGCGACGCCAGGAGGGCCGGGATGCTGTCGGAACCTGTCCGGCACCGGTTCCCGCACCAAGCTGAAACCGTCAAAGTGCATTCCGTTCGCTTGGGCAGCTGCTTGAAAACTCCCGAGCATGTATTGCAGCGGCTGACGCCAATCGACTTCGGCGAAGTAACGTGGAGAACCGGCCAGCGCCAACAATGAGAACGAATTCGAATCCAGGAAATCGAACACGTTAACAACATCATTTCCCACGCGCGGCCCCGTCGGATCGATCCCTGGGCCGACAGGAGTGCCCGCCCGAACGGTGCCGGCGTTGAATCGGTGACTCGCACCTTCGTACATGCGCATCACAAAATCGCCGGCATGGTTAGCGCGGGCGCGCCAGAGTGAGGCCGCCGCAGCATTTCCGAGGTCAGACTCCATCGCGGCGATGAGCGAAAACGCTGCGAAGATATCGGCGTTGTTCTCCGTGGACTTGCTGCGGACGAGTGACCGTGCCCCCCCTCCTCGTATCCAAGAAAGTAGCCGCCGAAACCGGGCTTGAGCGGATCATCCGGCGCAGCAGGTGGTGGCGGACAATCCCTATCCGGACTCGAATCCCAAGGCCAAGTACTTCATATGGTGAGGGGCAGGATGAACAACGATGCATCAAGGGAATTGCCGCTCTGTCCGGAACGCTTGCAAGGCGCGGCTCGGGAAGCCTGGGAACGGTTCTCCCAGGAGCTAGCCGACTGCGGCGTCGGGACGCAACTCGATTCCGCAGCGCTCGAACTTCTTTGTGAGTCGTATGCGGCCCATGTCGAAGCGGCCGCGCAGGTTTTGAAACTCGGCGCGGTCTGGGTCGAACGCCAGGAACCAGGGGAACTTCCCAAATTCACGCACTCTCCGTATTGGGTGATCCAGAAGAACGAACACAAGAAGCTGGTGGCACTGTTGACGGAGTTTGGAATGACGCCGTCGAGTCGTTCGCGTGTGCAAGCTGCACCGAAGTCTGACGCACTCGATGAGTTCTTGACTAAGTACACCGGATAGGCCCTTCGTCTCGAGGGGCAATTACTCCGTTGTCCACCAAGCCTAACCGGTCGGTCGAGCGTGTCCACCGACGTCCACAGATGGTCGAATCCGTAATGATTCGACCGGATGCGGCGCCACATCGCCTTGATTCTGGACGCAAGTAAACCTATTTGTCGAGGGCTTGATAATCATTTTCCTGGCCTTCTGTGACCGCGTGATTCGCCAAAACCGCATTTCTTATAGATGCTTCCAATGTTCGGACTAGTTTTTCGGCATTTCATTCGCCATGGCGCTATCCTGTAGGGATTTGCTGCCAAGTTAGTGCCGACGCTTCCGGGATTCGATCCTGTAGGCTGGTGACCGTTCTCTTCGCCTCAGATTAGCGTGCTTTTGCACTCCAATCTCCTTGAACGAAGGCGCGATACTTGCATTAAGGGGAATTCGGAGCAAACAATGCATGTCGGCGTGCACTATTGAATTGTGAAGGAGCCGGCCTTGCAGATCCGCTGCCCTCACTGCCATCATCCGATTGAGATGGTCGACGAACGACTTTTTGACGCGTTGACTTGCCCTTCTTGTGGCAGCAACATCACTCTGGTGAGTCGGGACACGACGTTAGCGCACGAACTCGCATCAGACGGCAGCACCGTGCGGTTCGAGCCACGGCGGCTTGGGCACTTCGAGTTGCTGGAACGCATCGGCATGGGCGGCTTCGGGGCGGTGTGGAAAGCTCGCGACACGGTGCTCGATAGGATCGTCGCCGTGAAGGTGCCCCGCCGCAGTCAACTCACGAACGCGGAAGCCGAGTATTTCTTGCGCGACGCTCGGGCTGCGGCACAGTTACAGCATCCCAACATTGTCAGCGTCTACGAGGTGGGACGCGATGGTGATACGTTCTTCATCGCAAGCGAATTCATCGAAGGCGCGAATCTGCAAGAATGGCTCAAGACGCGCCGGCTGACGGTTCGCGAGGCCGCTTCGCTACTCGCCCAGATTGCCGACGGAGTTCATCACGCCCACGAGCGCAGCGTCGTGCATCGTGACCTGAAGCCCGGCAACATTCTGATGGACAAGGCCAGTCAGCCTCATGTGACTGACTTTGGCCTGGCGAAGCGCGAAAGTGGCGAAATCACGATGACCGTCGATGGCCAGATTCTTGGTACGCCGGCTTATATGAGCCCTGAACAGGCTCGCGGCAAGGCGCATGAAGCGGACGCTCGGAGCGACGTTTATGCGCTAGGCGTCATTCTGTTTCAGTTACTGACTGGCGAACTACCGTTTCGTGGCGAGAAGCGGATGCTGATTTTGCAACTTCTGAACGACGAGCCGCCCAATCCGCGCAAGTTGAACAGCCGCGTTCCGAAGGACTTGGCGACGATTTGCCTAAAATGCCTTGAGAAAGAGCCCTCGAAACGCTTCGTAAGCGCGATCGAACTGGCCGAAGAACTGCGCCGCCAGATTGTCGGGGAGCCGATCCGCGCTCGACCCATCAGCTCGTTCGCCCGGATCTGGCGATGGTGCGGGCGAAATCGGCTGGCGGCGGGACTCGGGGCGGCCGCAATGGCGTTGTTCGCGACAATCGCGATCATCTCCACGGTCGCGGCGTGGCGCATCGCTCGGGCGCGTAATGACGAAGCGTACGCTCGACGCCAAGCGCAAGCGATTTCAATTCGCGAGAAAGCCCAGCGGGACCGGGCGGAAGCCGCTGAGCAAATCGCTCTTGATGAAGCGGCGCGAGCCAGTCAACAGGCCGCCGTCGCCGAACGAGTGGCAGGGGTGCTGGCGGGCATGTATCAGGGGGCCGATCCGATCGGACTTTCGGGCTATTCTCTGGGCACGTCCGCTCAAGTCGATACGAACACTAAGGCCGTCGAGCTCGTCGACGCCGGCGCGAAGCAGGTGCTCGCAGATACCGACGCATTGGAACGCGAACTTCCGAACGGCGACGGCGAGGACGTACCAGAGAAATTGGCGACTCAGGCGGCGGTTCATGCAATGCTGATGGATCGGATCGGGAACGTCTACACGAGCTACATGCGGTTCGACGACGCCGAACCACTGTTGACGAAGTCGTTGGCATTGCGCCGCCGCATATATGGCAATGATCATCTGGCCGTGGCAGAGAGCCTGCATAGCTTGTCTGTGTTTCAGTTCTTTGCAGGAGACTTCGACGCAGCCGAGCGCTGCGCCGTCGCAGCGCTCGAAATCCGCCGCGCACAATTAGGAGAGCGGCATCTCGACGTGGCGCTTAGCGAGTTTGTGCTCGCTTGGGTGGTGTGCTTTAATCAAGGCAACCGCAAAGCAGAGGCCGAGCAATTGCTACGACAGGCGATTGACACGCGCGTCGCACTGTTGAACGCCGAGCACCGCGATATCGCCTATGCACGGTTCGGTCTCGCGGTCGTGCTCATTAAGATCGGCCGAACTTTCGAAGCGACGCAAGAAATGCTTGCGGCCGCGAAGACGCTGGCGAGCACTCATGGCGACCGGCGCCTCGGCGAGGCGATTGGACTGTATGGTCGTAGCCTCTTAGCCAGATCGCGGGGTGATACGAAAGGATCGGAGGAGTCCAACCTTCAAGCGATCGTCAAAGTCGCGGAGGTGTTTGGCGAACGGCATCCCATTGTCGGCTATTTGAAGCGCGAGGCGGCCGACGACCTTGCCAGCAACGGCGAGACTCGCGCGGCGGAGCGGCTATACCGAGACTCGCTTCAAGCTGACCAGCTCGCCTTGGGCCACCGACCGTTCGTCGGCCAGTCCATGGCGGCGTTCGGAAGCTTCCTCACGAACCAAGGCCGGTTTGCCGAGGCGGAAATCGTCTTTGTCGAGGCGCTGGATATTCTGTCAACCACCCTTGGTGCCGACAGCGGCGTCGTCGCCGTAGCGCTGCACGCAGCGGCCTCCAATGATTTGTGTCGCGGCGAATACGATTCTGCGCGTCGCCGCGATTTCGAGGCCGCGACCATTCTTAAGAAGTTGCGTCCCGACGTCCGCGATGCAACGTTGCCATTTGTCTGGTATACGCAGGCGCGAGTGGGAATCATCACTGACGACGCCGCGCTCTATCGGCAATCATGCGAAGGATTGATCCAGCTCCATTCCAAGGCCAGCTCCGCCGAATTCTCCAAAGCCATCGCATTTAACTGCAGCTTGGCGCCTAACGCGTTGGACAATCTTGA
The DNA here is from genome assembly GCA_034440135.1 of Planctomycetia bacterium. Lineage (NCBI taxonomy): Bacteria > Pseudomonadati > Planctomycetota > Planctomycetia > Planctomycetia bacterium. The sequence continues at coordinate 10,277 of JAWXBP010000160.1, read as the reverse complement.
AATCGCGATTCAGCTAGGTGCACGCGCCGTGGAGAAACTCCCTGAAACGCCTTGGCCGATGCAGGATCTTGGCGCAGTGTACTATCGAGCCAACCGACCGGAGGACGCGGAGCGCATGTTGAGCGCTTCCATTGATCGACAACGTCCGCAGCCGCATTTTCTCGCCCAGGTGTTTCTCGCGATGACACATCAACGCTTGAATCATCACGAAGATGCAACTCGGTGGCTGGAACAAGCGGAAGCATGGCATGCGACAAGGTTGGAGCAAAAGGCGCGAGACGATCAGGCGTCCGCTGCCGCGCGTGCCGATGTTGAGGCCGATAGCGAAACGGCCGCGCCACGCTATCGTCCACCAAATCCGTTCGTTGAGTGGGACGAAGTCGTGCTGTTTGGCCACATTCTGAGCGAGGCGCGGGCCGCCATTCCTAGCGATGCGTCGATGGTCGATTAGGAATTGCTACAACGGAATGCCGGAACCACACAAAATGTTACGGCTACAAGCCCGCCCGAAATTAACCTGTTTAAACGTCAGAACATAAACGCAGTGCAGAGTGGTTGGAACCATACTTTGAATTGCTATTTGTGATGTGGTGTGTCTGCGACCATCGATAACCACGAATTTCGCAGGCATCACTGAAGTCGGCTGCGCTGATAGCATGAATGATGCGAGACCGGAGCGGATCTCTGTTTAGAGATGCTCAGCAACTTGAAGTTCACCTGATCGGCGCATACGGCCTTACAGAAGAACGAGCACAATAAGCTTGTGAGGTTGTTGCCGGAGTTTAGGATGGCGCCGTCGAGTCGTTCAAGAGTGCAGGTGACCGGCTAACCGATGCGCTCATTGCGTTTCTACAGTGCTATTCGGCCTAACACCAATGTCCATGAGAGGCAATAAACGCCATGCCCACCAAGCCCAACAAGAAAGTAGAACGCGCCCGGCGGCGGCAGCAGGTGGCGGAATTGTATGTCCAAGGCTGGACGCAGCAGGTTATCGGAGAGCATCTGCAGATCTGCCAGACCACGGTCTGCTTTGATCTGAAGGCGCTCCGCAGGGAATGGCGTGAGTCGTCAATCCGCGATTTCGATTCCCAGCGCTATGTGGAACTTAAGAAGCTGGAACGAGTGGAACGCGAGGCGTGGGCCGCCTGGGAACGCTCGCAGAAGCCGCTGCAGTCCGCCGTCTTGAACGGCGAAGGCAGCGCGGCCCGCGCCCGCAAGACGGTCAAGAACCAGCACGGCGATCCGCGGTTTTTGGAGCAGGTGCAAAAGTGTTTGGTGCAGCGCAGGGCCTTACTCGGCCTCGATGCCCCGACCTTGCTTGCGCCGGTCACACCGTCAGGACAGCCGTTGAGCATAGTCGGCATCCAGCAACTGCGAACCGAACTGTTGGCCGATCACGGGTATCTTGAGGACCTCCGGCAACAGGCCCACGAGAACGTGCTGCCGGTGAGTTGGGCAGACGAACCAATGCCAGAACGGCAAGGCCTAATCGAGGATGCTGCCGGCTGTGCCGCGGCGCTTGAGGAAGTGCCATGACCGGCAAACCGACCTCCTCGGCGCGGGCGACTCCGCCATTAACACCGCGGCCTACCGCTGGATCGCCACAGCTGGGGCCACTACTCGGATCGAGCCTGGAAAGCGTCTCGCGATCGGCGCGGACGACTTCGAGAGCCCGACCCTGGGCACGCTGCTGATCCGCGGCGGTAGACTCACGGTCGATACGCCTGTCGCATGGCGGCTGAAGGGCAGGCTGGATTTTGTCGTAATCATGGCCGCGACGCCGACTTTGGACGGCTCGGCCGATCTAGTCGTTGACAACTCCGGCGTCATTTCCGGCGACGGGCGGATCCTCGTCGACGTGGATAACTTCGGCACGATCAGCCCCGGGGCATCCGCCGGGTTGATCGAAATCGACGGAGAATACCGGCAAGAAGGCACAGGCCGTCTTGTGGTCGAGCTGGGCGGCGCGGCGGAGGATGAATATGACCGGATCACGATCAACGGCGAGGCCATCCTCGACGGGATCCTCGACATCAACCGGATTGACGGCTTCGTGCCTGAGCTGGGCACATCGTTTCGAGTCATCGACTCCGACGGTCGCCGCGGCGCCTTCGCCACCGTGATCGGCGGTGGATTTGGGCAGGGTCGCATTTTGTTCCCACACTATTCCAACTCCGGCGTCGTGCTCGTGGCCACTTGCGCCGGCGACACCGATGGTGACGGCGATGTTGATCTGGAGGACTTGAACAATGTCCGCAACAACTTCGGCGAGCAGGGGTCGCCCATTCTCGGCGATACGAACGGTGATCACTTAGTGAATCTTGAAGATCTCAATGCCGTACGCAATAATTTCGGAGAGACAGCGCCGCAATCCCCTTGGATCGTCCCAGAGCCGGCCGCGATGGCGCTGTTTGTTGAGGCCTTCTTGCTCGTCCTCGCGCTCCGGGGGTTAGCTCGCACACCATTGAGCGCTGCGATACGTACTCAACTTCAGTTAGGAGCCTACTGCAAAAAACCGTGAATTGAGAATTCGGCGACAGATAATTCCGGCGGCGAGGGTGGAGGAAGGACAGGTGGTGTTCGAGCTTACTTTTCCGGCGGATGCGCAGTCGTCGAAACTGCTGCAGCCAAGCGAAGGAGCGTTCGATTGGCCAGCGCTTCGCGCCCAGCCCACGGCTCGATTCGCCGCGTTTGGGAATTTCCGCGCGATTGCCGAGCCATTTTAAGCTCGCGCGCAGATGTTGACAGTCGTAGGCCTTGTCGGTGACGAGTTCGACCGGTCGCGTATCATCTTGCTGTCCAAACAAACATTCGCCGAGAGTGGTTTGTCAGTTCGCACGAAGTCACACTGCCAGAGCAATACCGTGAAGAACATCCTGAAGGAGAATGGATACGATCCCGACCCCCAGCGGCAGTGCGGCTCTGAAAGACTTTGAACGACGGTACATGTACCGTCGAACGGTCAATCGAGGTCGGGCACCATGCCGAAAGCCAAATCTGTACCGGCGTACCGTCTTCACAGACCCAACAATTGTGCCGTGTTAACCATCCGCCGGCTGGCAAAACTGAAACGGAGTTAGGCATAGACTTCGACAACATTCAGTCAAGCTAAAATCGGCTCACGTGTGACCCGCCGGTATGGGGCGGCGCTGTAAAACGCTTTCCCAAGATGTCGCCTGCGGCGGACCCCGAGGACACGGAGGACAGATGGCACTGGAATTGCCAGTGAATTGCCCGCGGCGATCGGAAATGCCGCGGGCGATGGAAGAGCGGTCGACACGCCGAAATTATGGGGCCTTGTTCACGCTCGTGTTCTCACTGGTCGGACTGAATATCTTGGCGACGTCGCCCCGCGCGTGGCGACCGCCGCCGATCACTACGGCCTTTTCTTGGCGGCCTTCTTCACTTTTTTCACGGCCTTCTTCACCGCCGTTTTAACTTTCGCACGGCGATTCTTTCTTCGCATCTGTCTCGCTTCTGCACCAGGAAGTACCTCTTGAGCCAGCTCACGGATTGGCCCGGTCTTCTGCTTGCTCGATTTCTTGGAGTTCTACTTGGCTTTTGGGCCCAGTCCCACCCAACTCTCAACAGTTTCGACAACTTCCTTGATTCTGCTCTTCTTGGCCATGCATTGCCTCCTTGAATGGGGAAAGGGGCACTATATCGGTCGCCGATCGATGCGTCTACGATGCGGACGGTTTGCCAGCACCATTCCAATCGCCCGCCTCGGAAAATGGAGCAGACTCGATCCGAGGAAGTTCAGGATTTGTCGACACTTGATCGCAGAGCCCGATTCCGATGGGATGAAGGCAGGCGATTGCGCCGTGTTAACCGCCCTCCAGGCACGTTTGCACGCGAATGCAGTTGGGACATACTTTGATTGGGAGGGGGAATTGTCGACTACGGCCTGGTCCTGTCCCAGAAGGCAGTTCATGGCTTCTGACGACTAACGCAATCGGGAATCAGAGGTCAAAATCTGATTCGCCTATTGTGTCGCGGCCGGCGACGACTTTCTGCCTGTCAGCGTGCCGCCTAGCTTAACTCCAAGCAGCGCCGTGGGCACATATAAGAGAATGTCCGCGATGGCAAACCAAAGCGGGGCTGGCAGCATCATCAACATGGCCAAGCCGCCACACGTCCACAAGATTCCGAACATGGTTGCCGCCAAATACAACTCTCGCATCGCGATCAGTCCGCAAACGAATCCGCTGACGAAGCTACCGCCCGCGTTGGCGACCAATACGATGAATAATACTCCGGTTGCCAGTCCATTCGCCGCCACATGTATTCAGTCGCGAATTGCTCATTGATTGACGACGCCATTGAGATTACTGCGACGGCGGCCGCAGTCCATTGCTGTAGCTCCCGTCGTTGGACTTCAACATTGACGATCGGGAAATCGGGTTGCCCGGCGCAGCACCTAGCAAGCACTGCCGAAATGCGCTCATTCACTCAACGTCGAGCCGCCCGTGGCAGCTTAAGGCCGATTAACGAGACTCGATCCGTCGCCATCCAGGTATCGCTGAGCGGAACTTGGTTAAACAACACGTCGGTTGCGGCGGCACGAACGGTGGAGCTTGGCTCACCAGTCGCGGTTGTATTCCATCTCACAATGTGGTACTTGCCCACGTCAAAACCGGTCACGTCGAGGGTCGAACCTGTCGGAGCCGAAAATGGAGCCGCAGCAATCGTGAGTGATTGGCCAAAGTTGTTCCGCACCAGATTCAGATCGTTGAGATCGATCCGATCGTCGGCGTTCACATCGCCCAGCAGTCCCACGCCGATGGCGCCGAAGCCATTGCGGACAGTGTTCAGATCCGCCACTTCGATCGCCCCGCTACGATCCGCGTCACCGGGAAGAATGCCAATCGTGGTTGCAAACGCCCCACCCGCTTGGCCGTCGCTATCGCCGTCCAACTGCGATCTGCCGAGGTCGCGCACGGCATCGGCGAGGGTAATGCTCAACTCGTCCGTCGCCATCGGGCCAAACGTCCATGTGGCCGTAGCAATCTGCGCGTTGTACTCGAAGCCGTACCAGGAGTAGGTTTTGCCGTCGCGTCCGCGCACGACCAGGTCACTCGGGCTGATTTGCACTTCCTCGCTGAAGACGAGCTTGATCTGGTTGATGCCCGCCAGCCCGACGACCGGCGACGTACTTGTATCGGCCGCGCCCTGCTCCAGCAGATCGATGAATTCGCCCTGCCAATTGCTGTCGCCGACCAGAACTTTGACGACTTGCGGCGCCGCCAACTCGGGATGCTCCAACGACAGTGCGACATCAGGATCATCGGTCGCCGGATGGAACACGCCAATGCCGGCGTCCTCCTGGCCGAAGTACAGTGCGCCAAGTTGGGAAGCGGGATCGAGAATCGCGTGTGCTTTGACTTCGGAATCCGAGATTGAATACAACGTGTCGCCGATTCGCACGCTGCGTCGCACGTAAGAGTCGTGCTCGATGCGGCCGAGCAGCGCCACCGCTTGCTCACCGCCGGAGCTGGGATCAATTCGCCAGACCCACAATTCGGTCCGCGGCTGATAGAGATTCGATTCCTTGATTCCGTCCCCGTCCCGATCCTCCATCGACCATTCGCCGCTCGAAATTGGAATCGCCAGCACGCCATGCTCGGGGTAATAACCCACGGCGTGGTGATTATCGGTCGCCTCGCTGTAGGCCCAATCCGCTGTTTCAACGGAGTCGCGGTCGGTGATCGACGGTTGATCCAAGCTCGACACATCGAACAGCGACACCTGCAATTCTTGAACCCGGCCGGTCACGGGATCGGCGTTCCGCCCGATGCCAATCAAATGGCTATCGCCAAGCGGATGCAGGTAGTTCGAGAAGCCCGGGATTTCCAATTCGCCTGCGCGACGAGGATTTTTGGGATCGCTCAAGTCGAGCGCGAACAGGGGATCAATCCGCAGAAAAGTCACGACAAATGCGCGATCTCCCTGAAAACGCACTGCAAAGATCTGTTCGCCGGCGCCGATGTTCTCCGAACGACCGACCACGTCGAGTGATTCGTCGGTCTGCTCCAGGACAAGTACGCGGTTTTCCGTGTCCGGTCCCCAGCCGCGCGTCGTCGCGATGCGCAGGTACCCCTTGTGCTCGTCCAACGAGAATTGATTCAACAACCGCCCGGGCACTTCGCCCACAGCGCTCAAATCCACGCGCCGCTCCTCGGCGTTGAGGTCGAATTTCAGCAACAACGTCGCAGTGCCGTCGACTTGGTCGGGACGCCAGACGGGATTGGCGACGTACAGACTATCCGTCGACGCATAAATCTGGCTCGCGTAATCGGTCGGAATGCTCGTCGAGAATACCGGCCCGGTCGACGCGTCGTCGCCAGCGTCGATCACGACGACTGACATGAGATTCCACGGATTCTCGACGATGGGGCGATAGAATTCCTCGGGCTGCGTCAGCAACCCTGTGGTCACGTCACCGTCCGCATCCACGGCACTGTAGTGTGGCAATCCGAGCTCCAGCACCTGGCCGGAAATTCGCGTCAGGTAGGCATCACGCGTTTCGTAGACGCAGGTGGAATTGGGATCGATCGGCTTTCCCGCCGTCGGGTCGAACGGCGGCGTGCAGTTTAACTCCGGGGCGGGCAGGCCAAAGCCGCTGCTCGTCACCAGATACACCAGGTTGCCGATCGCTCGCGAGTCAACGTGGCTGGCGTCCAATCGCGTCTCTTGCAACAGTGTTGGCGCCGCACGGTCCGAAACGTCAAACACCGTGGCGACGAGTTCCGTGCGATAGAAGAACGGCATGGCGATATCGACGGCACCCACGAACGGCCCGCCGGAAGCCCCCCACCACGATTCGCCTCCATCCACGTACGCGTGCGACAGCACGGTGAGGCGTTCGCCCATCAAGTACTGCGCGAAGGGCTGTCCCTCGAAATGAACTCGCGATGCAACCGACATGTCCTCGGCGGGCAAGGCATCGATGATCACCAATTGCTGGCCGGAGAGCACATACAGGTAATCGCCGTCTGTTTCAACCAGGTCGCCTTCGTCGACGCCCGCCACTTGCGTGTTGGTCTCGGAATGGCCGGGCGCAACTTCGCCAGGCGTGTCGCCAAACACCCCGCCGCTTCGCCACCACCATCCATACGGCCAACCCGGCTGGCCGAACAGTCCATCGAAGCGCACCAGCGCGTCGTCGATCAGATACTGCTCAAGCTCGGCGGTCGAGGAGAACTTCTCCAGTTCGACCGGCGGCGGCGGAACGGCTGTCCCATTGGAATCACCGTCCAACATCCAACGGGATTCAAGCGGTTCGACGGACAGTCTCCGAGCCGGTCGACGTGAATTCGCCTTGAGAAAGGTCTTCATCCGATCGCCCTCCACCAAGAAAGGCTGGGGAACAGAAATCCTGACGCGTATATGAGTGACTACTCATTCAGTGCGGACAAGCTTCGGCGCAGTTTAATGTCCGGAGCCACTGGTAGTCCATGACCCGATAGAGTAATGAACGCCAGTACACGGTGTGAACGAAATGCAGTGCTGCGTGATTCGCGGGAATCGAAGGCGAAAAACTCGGTGTTGCCAGGAGTCACGATTTCCGCGGATGGGACGCATTCAACCCATGTTAAAAACATTGCGGCCCGTCCTTCTAAGTACCCCCGCAGAAAGTTCTAAGCGGCGATTCTGCGGGCAGTGGCTTGGATTTCTTGGTAGAGGTCGTCGTGGTCGAACATGAAGCCCATGCGGTCTCGGTTTCCGGTAAGGCGTCGGACGCCGGTGCGGAAGGCGGTGACGAGGTCATCGAGATCGGCGTAGAGCACGTTGGCGAGGATGGTGCGTTTCAGGTGTCCCCACAAGCGTTCAATCAGGTTCAGGCTGGGACAGTAGGGCGGTAACCAGAAGATTTCGATCTGATCGCGATGCTCGGCCAGCCACGCTTGTACGGCCTGCGTGGTGTGAAAGCGGCCGTTGTCGCAGACCAGGCGAAGCTTCTGGCCGGCATACGTCTTCACCATCAAGATCAAGAAGGCGAGGAACTCCGCGCCGCACTTGGTGTCGGCCACCGTGTAGGTCAACTTGCCTGTGCGATAGTCCACTCCGCCATACACGACTTTCTTTTGATTGCGGCCCGGCGCCGGCACTTCCGGCTGTTGACCGATCGGCGCCCATTGCCGCGCGAGCGCCGGGTGCAAGTGAATCTCCACTTCATCCTGAAAGATCAACACCTCGTCAGCATCCGGTTCGAGGGCCTTTTTTTGAGCGTTTTCAGCGCGCGGCGAGCGCGCTCGTAAGCGACTTCGTTGCGCTGGCCTTTCAGCGTGTGCTTGGGCCGTTGGTGCGAGAAGCCTTCGGCGCGGAGCACGCGGCCGAGTTGGTCGTCCGACAGCGAAACGCCGGTCTTGCGCTTCAGATGCGCGGCCAGCCGCGCCAACGACCAGACGCTGAAACCGTAGCCCAACGACTGCGGCGGCGTCTGCACGACTGCGCGCAGCGCTTCGCGATACTCCGCCGTGGCGCGCGACGCTCTGCCTGGCGACTTCTTGGGCAACAGTCCCTTGAGGCCGTGGTGGCGGTAGTTCCGCCGCACGTTGTCGACAGTGCTCACCGAGCACCCCAGTTCGTAGGCAATCGCCGGCTTGGAGTTGCCCGCGGAGGTCAACAAAATGATCGTGGCATTGCGAAACACCTTCGCCTCCCGCGTCGAAAACCGCAACGCGTCCAACGCATCCCATTGCTTGCTCGAAACCTTTAAAGCGACCATGACGACCTCCGTGCCCAGGAATCCTTCCCAGACGCGAAGGCTAACCCAAATCGCCAAACCACTTAACTTCAATTGCGGGGGTACTTAGAACGCGACTCCATCATCTTGCGGGATTTCATTGAAGACCTCGAGGAAGGCCTATTGACCGGTAAAGTTGCAGCCAACCGCCGCGTGATGTGGTTTGAAATCCTTGAGCGGAGATTGCAATTGCGCGACGTTGCTGGGCCATGTTGAGAGTACTTCAGAGACATTTCGGCACCGTCCGCAGGCCGAGCCGCCATGAGCTGTTGCGGATCGGCGGACTGGGATGTGCCGGCCTGTCGCTAGCCTATTAACATTGCGTCCGCCTTCCGCGCGGACTGCTTCTCGGAATAAATTCGTCAATCGGGGCTATCATGGTTCTTGGCTTTCCGGTTTCCGATGTGCCCAAAGCGTATTTACGATGCTGCCCGGGAATCAATCACCACGAGTTGAATTCCGCAATCCTACGTCCGCGGTCGTGTGCTCCCGAAATTGCCGTAGCGAGGATGTTCGTTACTTCATCGATTTTATCCCGTCTCGGGCGGCCTTCCGTCTCGTCGTTTAGTTGCCTAGATTTTGTTAACGAGCCCGCGCCCGGACGGGGGCGCGGGCTCGTATGAGTCGTTGCCGATTTCCGCTCGACGTGGATCTCAAGTTACAGCGCCGACGACGCTTTCGACGAATTTGCCCACGGCGTTGCCGACGGTCCAGCCGACCGCACCACCCGTATCGCCGCCCACCGCGTTGCCAATGACGATGCCGAGACCGCCGAGCGTGAAGGCAATTTTGCCACCTCCTTTAACGGAGGAAAGCTCCGCGGGCGGAACATCCTGAAAACCGGTGAATGCCAGAGAAATCGTTGACTTCATGGTGAATCTCCCTTGATAGGATTGCCTCTCCTCTAGAAAGGGACCTTCCAACGCCGGAGAGGAATCGCCTTCGAACGAAAGTGACCTGATATCAGGACGATTGCGATATTTCACCGCCGGTGAGTGCGCGGATCGCTGTGCTCTTTGCGATCTGGGATGGGCTACGGCTCCGCTGCGCCGTCGCCTGCATCCACCCCGGATCGAGCAGCACCAAGGTCTTAGCTCCCGTCACCTCCGCTATGGGTAGTACTGGAATTTGAGTTTGGACAACCTAGAACGCCCCTGGCGCCAAGAAATGCCCACTTGCCGCCAAGTGGACCGCGCCGTTTTCCTAACTCCAGTAGCAATGGAAATCCTGGCGGTATCGTCATAGAATCAGTGCTAGCGTAGCGGAGGCAAGTCATCCAATGGGAGGAACGTGGCATGTCCCGCTGGTTTCGTGCACTGCAAGCGCTCGCCGCGGTCGCCGGATTGTGTTCGCCGGCGCTGGCTGTCGATGGCCCTGTTTTTTCGCAGCGGCCGATGATCGACTCGGGCACGGTTGGCTCTCCCGCCGCGGGACATCTGACCGGGAGCGCCGCCGAGCAGCTCGCCATCCCAAGCCGGAACGCCGCGTGGTCGGGGAACGGCGTCTCCGACGACTTTCAGTTGACGGC
>JAWXBP010000159.1 GCA_034440135.1 Planctomycetia bacterium | reverse complement strand
TGCAAAACGGCCTCTGGGCGATCGTCGCCGGCTTCCTGATTACCGGCCTGCTGCCGTTCATAGAGAGCCTGTTCGGCGTGCTGACCGAAATCAGCTTGCTGGCACTCTGGGACGCCGCCCACACGCTGTTACAGTAGTTGGTGCGCCGCGCGCCACGCACGGATAACCATTCCATCAACGTCGCCTCGCTGTCCGAAGCCGCCGCCGAGTCGATTGGTGCGCAAGGCCTGCTCTGTCGCGTCGGGGCGTACTTCCACGACATCGGCAAGATGCTCAAGCCGGGCTACTTCGCGGAGAACCAGGGGCAAGACGCCAACCGGCACGATTCCCTGGTGCCGGCCATGAGCACGCTGATCATCATCGCCCATATCAAGGATGGCGCGGACCTGGCACGGCAGCACCATCTACCGCAACCCATCATCGACCTGATCGAACAGCACCACGGTACGACGCTCGTGGAATACTTCTACCGCCGCGCCACCGAGCTTAGCGAAGCCAATCCCGACGCCGGCGAAGTGGAAGAAAACGCCTTCCGGTATCCAGGGCCCAAGCCGCAGTCGAAAGAAGCCGCGGTGCTAATGCTGGCCGACGCCGTGGAGAGCGCCTGCCGCACTCTGGTGGAGCCGACGCCCGCCCGCATCGACAGCTTGGTCGAGCAGATCACGCGGAAGCGGCTGCTCGACGGCCAGTTCGATGAATGCAACATCACGCTCGAAGAAGTCCACACCGTCGAAGATAGTCTGGTCAAATCCCTCACCGCGGTGTATCACGGCCGCGTGAAGTACCCAGATCAACAGCGCACGGCGTGAGACCCTCTGTGTTGGCGATGATGAGGGGTGCCTGGGGCAGGGGCGTTCCAATTCGGTCGGCCAGGTCGCACGCGCTGAGGCTTCGTTAAATCATGATGGCACGCAAATCGATGCCCCAGTCGTCGCGGCTAGTGAATCATTTCCGCCCTCCCAGCCCCAGGCGCCCGTCGTCCGTAAGATGACGCGCACTAAAAACCGCTCGGCAAAAGTTACGTGATCGTCGTCGAAGTCAACAACCGCCAAAGCCGTCTCCCGATCGACTCCGCTCGATTGGCCGAAGTCGTGCGCTCCGTGCTCGTCGGAGAAGGCCGCGCCGAGGGGCAGGTCAGTCTGGCGATCGTCGACGGCCCGTCCATGCACGAACTGAATCGCCGCCATCTCGCCCACGACTATCCCACGGACGTCCTGAGCTTCGTCTTGGAACAGACGGACGACCTGCTGGAAGGCGAGATCATCGTCAGCGCCGACGAGGCCCTGCTAAACGCGCCGCGGTTCGAACTGGCCCCCGCAGCGGAGTTGACGTTGTACGCCATCCACGGCGCGCTCCATCTTTGCGGCTACGATGACCTGGATGAAGCAGCCGCGACGGTGATGCGGTCGCGCGAGCGGCACTGGCTCGCGGCCCATGGCCTGCCCACGACGAGCCGTGAAGAATTGCGTCGGTGGCCAGCCACGGCGGAGCAGGGGCCGTGATGGATCAATCCCTCTATATTGCAGCCGCCGTCTGTTTGCTGGCCACGCTCTGCGCCTCCTGGGCGGCGCGATCGCTGCATCACTTTTCCCGCAGCCGATTGGAAGAACTCTGCCGCCAGCGCAATCGCCGCGACCTCTTGGGCGAAGTGCTGTTGCGCCACGAGGAAGTCGCCCTCGCCGTCGATTGCTGGGCGCTCGTCTTCGGGCTATTGACGGTGCTCTGCTTCGTAAGCGCCCATTGGCTCCGCCACCTGGAAGGCGCGGCCGACGCCCCGCTCGGCGGCACGGCCTGGGGCCTGGACCTCGCCGCCTGCGTCGTGGCGCTCTTGTTTGCACGGCTCTGGTTGCCGGAGGCCTTGGCGCGGCTCTGGGCGGAGCCGTTGCTGGTCCGCACCTGGCCGTTCTGGTTGATCGTCTCCTCACTGGCTCGCCCGCTGACGTTAGGCGGAGAGTTGATCAACGCATTGCTGCATCGCCTCGCCGGGCGCGTGCAGGAAGTGCCGTCGGCAGCCTCCATCGAGGAAGAAATCCGCACGATCCTCACCGAAGGGCATCGCGAAGGACTCCTCGAAGAAGAAGCCCGCGAGATGATCGAGGGAGTGATCGAGCTGCGCGACTGCGAAGTCTCGCAGGTGATGACGCCGCGGACCGAGATGCTTTGCATTTCAGTGCATCTCGATTGGCCCGAGACGCTGCTCTTCGTCAATCAAGCCGGACACACCCGTATTCCGGCCTACGACAAAAGCCGCGACGACGTGGTCGGCGTGCTGTTCATCAAAGACATGTTACCGGAACTGGCGAAGGAAAACCCGCGCGATCGCAAGCCGATGCTGGAAATCCTCCGCAAGGCGTACTTCGTGCCGGAGACCAAGCAGGTCAACGATCTGTTGCAGGAATTCCAGGTCACGCGCAATCACATGGCCGTCGTGCTCGACGAATACGGCGGCGTCAGCGGCCTGGTCACGATCGAGGACGTGCTGGAAGAAATTGTCGGCGAGATCGTCGACGAACACGACGAAGCCCTGGTCGAAGGCATCCGCGTCCTGAACGACCGCGCCTGCGAAGCCCTGGCCCGGGTACACATCGACGAAATCAACGAGCAGCTCCACACGCGGCTACCCGATGACGAAGAATTCGACACCATCGGCGGCTTCGTCTTCCACGAACTCGGCCGCATCCCAGCCCGCGGCGAACAAGTCGTCTGGCAAAACGTGCGCATCACAGTCATCGACGTCTCCCGCCGCCGCATCGAACGCGTCCGCGTGGAAATCATGGACCCGGCCGGGACAACAGAAAATGACGAATGCGGAATGATGAATGACGAACGGTAGGAACTCGTCGTGCGTCAGTTCCATTCATCACTCATCACTCCGCACTCATCACTTCCCCTCGCCCCATGCCCGCTGAAAAAGCCCTCGGAATCGTCCTGCGGGTAGTCGATTTCAGTGAGACGAGTTGCGTCGTCACGATCTTTACACGCGAGTTTGGCAAGGTGCGTGGGCTGGCGAAGGGGGCGAGAAGGCCCAAGGGCCCGTTTGAATCCGCCCTTGACCTCCTGGCGCTCGTTCGTCTAGTGTTCCTCCGCAAATCGTCGGACGCCCTGGACTTGCTGACGGAAGCCAAGCTGGAACGCCGGTTCCGCGCCGCTGCGCGTGGGATCCCGCCGTTGTATGCCGGCTACTATGTCGCCGAGTTGCTGGACGCCCTGACCGATGACGACGATCCGCACCCTGAGCTATTCGATGCCGCCGAACATTCGCTCCGCGCGCTGGAGTCCGCCGCCCCCACGGCCCGGATCGTCCTGCGCTTCGAGCTGTCGGCGCTCCGCTGGCTCGGGCATTGGCCTTCGCTCGGCGCCTGCGTCGAGTGCGGTGCGCCGATCGCCGCGAACGAACGCGTGGCATTCTCCTTGCTCGGCGGCGGCGCCTTGTGCCAGAGATGCCGGCCCGGCAAACGCCAGGTGGTCTCCCTCTCCGCCGCAGCGGCGCAACTCCTGTTGCGCGAAGCCGCCGGCGCCGAAGACGGCTGGGACGCCCGCGCGGCCGGTGAACTGCGCGGCCTGGTCAACAACTACCTGTCACACCTCTTGGGACACCGTCCCAAGATGCACGAATACATGGACACCATCTGGCGCGCGGAAAGCTGACCGCGCCCCCTTGTTGTGGCATGGTCTCCCGACCATGCCACCCGCCCGACCGCAGGTCTCCCGTCACAGCATGCCAGCGCCGTGGCACGGTCAGGAGACCGTGCCACAACGAATGTGAACAATCGGAAAGGATTCCGTCGAATGCGAACCGGTCCCGTGCTGTGCTCGATGGCCTGCGTGATGGCGGTGGCCTGCGCTGGTTGCCTGTCGAACGACGGCGCAGCCCAGCCGACGAATCCTTGGGCCGAGCCGACCGCTGCGCCGCCGCCTGCTGCGGCTGGTCCGACGGCGCCGCCGCCCCAACAAGCTTCCGCGCCACCGGCGGTCGAACGCGCCAGTTGGAATCCCTTCACGCGCAAGAAGCCGGACGAGAAGGTCGTGACCAGTTGGGGCGAGCCCGCGGCGGGCGTCTCCATTAGCGACGTGCAAAGCTCGCTGCCGACGACGCCGGAAGAGGAAGAAAAAGAAGAACTGGAATTGCCGCTCGGCTTATCGAACTTGTCGCCCAGCCGCGTCACGAAGAATGTCAAGCGCATGGTCGGGCGCGGGCCGGACGAACAGATCGCGCGGACCGAATTGGCCGAAGGTGAGAAGCTCTTCGCCCAGCGTCAGTTCGGCGACGCGGTTTCGCACTTCAAGAAGGCGGCTATGCGCTGGCCCGATTCCGGCATCGAGGAAGACGCCATGTTCTACCTCGGCGAATGTTATTTCTTCCTCGATCGCTATCCGAAGGCGAACGATACCTACGCCAAGCTGATCAAAAAATACGGCACCACGCGCCACCTCGACCTGGTGATGCGCCGGCAATACGCAACGGCCCGCTTCTGGCAGGACCTGGATCGTGCCAAGCCGATGCCCTATCCCAATGTCTACGACGACACGCGCCCCTGGTGGGATACCGAAGGCGAAGCCCTCGCCACCTACGAAAGCGTCTGGCTCAACGACCCCACCGGGCCGCTGGCCGACGACGCGGTGATGGCCACGGCGAACGCCCATTTCCTGGCAGGCCGCTATCGCGACTCAGACGATTTCTACGACCAGCTCCGCACCAAGCATCCGCAGAGCGAACATCAATTAGAAGCGCACCTGCTGGGCCTGCAATCGAAAATGCGCGCCTATCAAGGCCCCGAATACGACGGCATCGAGCTCGTCGACGCCGAGAAGCTCGTCGATCAGACGCTCACGCAGTTTCCCGATCAATTAAATGAAGAGCGCGAACGCGTCGTCGAAACGCGACGCATGGTCCGGGCCCAAATGGCGGAGCGCGACTGGAACGTTGGCCAACACTACGACCGGCTGAAGTACTATCGCGCCGCGAAGTTCTACTACGACGGCATCGTCAAGGATTATCCAAATACGCCGTTCGCGGAGCTGGCCCAGCAGCGAATCGTGGAGATCAAGGATTTGCCGCCGGTCCCGCCCAATAAATTCGAATGGCTGACAAAACTCTTCGGCCCATCCACCAATCAAAGCAATCTCACGCCAGTCTCAGGAGTGCAGTTTTGAGCGGCGGACACGCCCATTTGAGGACTGCCTGCACATCAGACGGGTGCCTGGGGCAGGGGCACGAACCACAACTACTGCCGTGTCGAATTCGCCAGGGCTTCGCTAAATCATAATGGAACGCAACGCGATGCCCCAGCCTTCGATGACAAGTCACGAAAGCGATTGCACCAGCCCCAGCCCCAGCCCCAGGCGCCCAACGTCGTTTTCTCCTCGCTGGCGCGTCGGGTTAGTGTTCCTGCTCCTCCTTCACACCGGCTGCGCCTGCTACCGCGCCGGCTGCGACACGCTCTACCCGGCCGATATCAAAACCGTCTACGTGCCGGTGATTCGCTCGAAGTCCTTCCGCCCGTTCTTAGGTGAGCGGCTGACCGAGGCCGTGGTCAAAGAGATCGACGAGAAAACGCCGTTCAAGGTCGTCACGGCGAACGCCGATAGCGTGCTGATGGGCGAAATCCTCGGCGAGACCAAACGCATCCTGGTCGAAAGCCCGACCGACGAACCGCGCGAAGTCGAAGTGAACTTCAACGTCTCAGTCACCTGGACCGACAGCCGGGGCGAGGTGCTCCGCGCCACGCAAGTCATTCCCGTGCCGGCCTCGCTCGTCGATGTGCAACAGTCCGCCGGCGTGGTCCCGGAAGTCGGCCAATCGATCAGCACGCAACAGCAAAAGGCGATCGAACAACTCGCCGAGCAAATCGTCGCCTTGATGGAAGCCCCCTGGTAGCGCGGCGGTTGAAGGGCTCGCCGTCTTGTGGTTGAGACTCGGCCCCTTTTCGGTCAAACTGTCGCGAAGCCCCGACGGGGCGACAGATAATAGCCAGGGGTGCAAACCCCTGGACTCGAGACATCGAAAGCGCTTTGAGCCCCATCGGGGCGACACGTTATCCGCGCAGCTGATGTGTCGCCACCTTGGGGCTAGAACTCTCGTTTGCGTCCTTCCAGGGGTTCTTGCCCCTGGCTATTCACTGTCGCGCCATTCGGGGCTGAGTCGCGTCACGCAAATTGACGTCGAAGCCATCTGGCTTTCCCTCAGTCAACCACGCGTGTTGATTGCGTCTAAATCGTCATGCGAATGCGTTACGTTATGCCCGAAACCGATCCACTGATCCCCCGCCGCGCCCGGCAATGGCGGTTGCGCACGCGCACGCTGGAGTTCGGTTCACGCCCCGCGTTGATGGGCATCGTGAACGTCACGCCCGACAGCTTTTCGGACGGCGGCAGCTATCTCGACGTCGACGCGGCCGTGGCGCACGCGTTGCGTCTCGCGGGCGACGGCGCGGAGATCCTCGATATCGGCGGCGAAAGCACTCGGCCCTACTCGGCGCCCGTGAGCGCCGAGGCGGAACTGCGCCGCGTGCTGCCGGTGATCGAGCAACTCGTGCAATGGACGAACGTCCCCATCTCCATCGATACCTCCAAAGCCATCGTCGCCCACCGAGCGATTGCCGTCGGTGCGGAGATCATCAACGATGTCACGGCACTCACCAGCGACCCGGAGATGCTGCGCGTCGCCGCGGAAAGCGGCGCCGGCGTGTGCGCCATGCACATGCGCGGCACGCCGCACACGATGCAAGATGATCCGCGCTACGAAAACGTGGTGACCGAAGTGCTCGATTACTTGCGCGAACGGCGCGACGCGTTGCTGGCGGCCGGCGTTACCGCGGATCGCATCTGCCTCGACCCCGGCATCGGCTTCGGCAAAACGCACGAGCACAACGTGACGCTCTGCGCCAACGCCTGGCGTTTCCACGAGCTAGGCTGCCCGCTGCTGGTGGGCCACTCGCGCAAGGGCTTCATCGGCAAACTCATCGGCGACAAAGACGCCGACCGCACCGCCGGCACCATTGGCGTGGCCTGCGCACTCGCGACACAAGGCGTCCAAATCATCCGCGTCCACGACGTCGCCGCAGTGCGCCAAGCACTGACGTTGTTCGACGCCACGTCCGCCCACCAAAAGCCCAGGGAAGGCGGTCCCTAACCTATTTGAAAACCAGGTCTCGGGACCGCCTTCCCTGGGACTAAGCGCAGTCGCCAAACATTCATCACTCATCACTCCGCACTCATCACTTCCCATGCCCCCCATCCCGCGCCCCTACGGTCTCTGGGACAGCCCCATCTCACCAAGCGGCTTGGCGAACGACCTGCGGCTCGACGGCGTGGCCGTTTACGGTAGCCTCGGCACGCTCTGGCTGGAGGGACGTTCGGGGCGCGGTGTTTTACGCTATCAACCATGGGACGACGCCCCGCGCGACTTGGACCCTGTTCTCAGTGTTCGAGCAGAAGTCGGCTACGGCGGCGGCGATTTTACTTTGTCCGGTGAGACAGTATTTTTCGTCGTTCACAAGACCGGCCGCATCTATCGCCAGTCACTGACCGGCGGTCCGGCGAAGCCAATCACGCCGCGTCATGGATGTGCCGCTGCGCCCACCGTGTCGCCAAACGGCAAGTGGATTGCCTACGTTCACCACGACGAGGACGGCGTCGATCGGCTCGCTGTCGTCGACCACATGGGACGGCATTGGCCCAGCATTCTGGCCAGTGGGCATGACTTCTATATGCAGCCGTCCTGGAGTCCCGACGGCACGAGGCTCTGTTGGGTCGCTTGGGACCATCCGCAAATGCCCTGGGACGGCACCGTGCTGGAAATTGCCGATGTCGTATACGAGGACTTTCGCCCTCCACGACTTGAACGAATCCTGCAAATCGCCGGCGGGCCCGACACAGCAATCTTTCAGCCAGAGTTTTCACGTGACCGTGAATCGTTGCTCTACATCTCCGACGAATCGGGCTGGGGACGTCTTGCAATGCGATCGCTTGAACACGGCACTGTTCGCTGGCTAACGCCGCCGGAACAGGAATTCGGCACGCCCGCCTGGGTGCAGGGACAGCGCACGTATGCGCAACTGGACAACTGCTGCGAGGAAATCGCGGCGGTGCACAACGATCGTGGCATTTCACGATTGGTGCGCATTAATGTTGAGACCGGCGAAATCCATGTTGCGGGCGACGCCTCTGAATATACGGACATTCAACACATTACGAGCACCGACGGTTTCGCCAACGAAAGTATCGTGACATGCGTCGCCAGCAACGCCACTACGCCGCCACGCGTGATGACGTTCAACGTCGATCGGCCCATCGATCAAGGCGGCTACATTATCGCCCGTTCCTCCGCCGAATCCGCGCCGCCCACCGTGCTTTCCACATGCGAGCCCATCGAGTGGAAAACCGCAAACAATGAAACCGCGTACGGCCTCTACTATCCGCCCAAGAACGACGGCTTCATCGGCGTCGGCTTACCGCCGCTCGTCGTACTGGTTCACGGTGGCCCAACGAGCCACGCCCGAGCGGCCTGGTCGGCGCAGGTGCAGTTTCTCACCTCGCGAGGTTACGCGGTGCTGCAAGTGAATCACCGCGGCAGCACCGGCTATGGTCGCGCCTACATGCTCAAGCTGCGCGGCAATTGGGGTATCTGCGACGTGGAAGATTCGGTCAGCGGCGCGCGGCATTTGGCGGATGCCGGCAAAGTCGACGCCGCGCGCATGGTCATCCTAGGCGGCAGCGCCGGCGGCTTCACCGTGCTGCAAACCATGATCGATCATCCCACGGCCTTCACGGCCGGCGTGTCGCTCTACGGTGTGGCGAATCAATTCGAGCTCGCGTCCGATACGCACAAGTTCGAGGCGCGGTACACCGATTCGCTAATCGGCCCGCTACCCGAGGCGTCGGCGCTCTATCGCGCGCGCTCGCCGGTTTTTCATACCGACAAAATCAAGCGGCCGATGCTGATTTACCAAGGCGAGATCGACCAGGTCGTCCCGCGCAAACAATCGGACGACATCGTCGCGGCGCTGCAACGCAACGGCGTGCCACACGAGTATCATCTCTACCCCGGCGAAGGGCACGGCTGGCGCAAGAGCGAAACCGTCGAGCATTTTTACCGAACGCTCGACGCGTTCTTACGCAAATACGTGATCTACACCTGATCCTGCTGGCGAATACGCGAGATTTGGCAGGCCCGTAAATCCTGAGCTACACTTTCGCACGGCCCTGGAGGCCGTAGCTGCGCATAATTCTTGTTGCACAAGGTTCTAGCCATGCCCGTCACCGTCACTGCGAAGACCTGGAAAAACGAATTGAAGAAGCAGAAGGTCGACAAGGACGCTGGCTTCGAGGACGCGCTGGAGGAATACGGCAAAGTGGCCGGCAAGAATCTCAACAAAGAGGCCGACGCCTTGGAAGAGGCCACGAAGAAGGCGCTCGCGGCGGGCAAACTGCTGAAGACAAACAAGGAGTTGGCCGCCATCGCCGATACCTTTGTGATTCAAGCCAAGGCGGAATTGCGGCGCGTCAAGGAAGCGCTCAAATCGGCGGAGGAAGACGAAAGCGCCGAAGCGGAAGGCGAGGACAAGGAATTAAAAATTGGCCTCAAGCGCGCCCGCACGCAAGAAATGTTCTTCGCCCTCGTGTTCAAAGGCGCGACCGAAGGGAAGCTGTTAATCTCGAAGATGAAGGTCAAGCCGACCAATGTCACCGAGGCCAAGAAAGACATGGGCGGCGGCCGCGTGCTGCGCGGCAAGGTCTCGTATGCCAACGGCGACCATCAGTTCGTCACGAAGCAAGATCCGCCGGCAACCATGGCGAAACTCATCAAAAAGCTCGCCAAGGAGCACGCCGGCATCATGATCAAGCCAGTGTGCCGTGGCGGCGGCGACGAGGACGAGACCGAGGAGTAAACGACGGGGCGTGTGTTTAGCTCGACTTGCGCGCCGCATCGATCAGCTTTGCGGCGCCTTTTGCGATCAGCTCCGTGGCAATGAACTCGCCGAGATGTTCGGCGTCCTCGGCATCTCCGCTGATCACGGCCTCCAAACGCCGCACGCCATCGAGACTCGTCACGACGCCCGTTAAGTGCAAAACGCCACTCTCCACGCGGCCCCAACCGGCCACCGGGGCAAGACAGCCGCCGTGCAGCGCCGCCAACATCGCCCGTTCGCTGCGCACCGCCGCAAAAGTGGCGTCGTGATTCAACGGGCGCAGCAATTCCGCCGTTTGCGGATCATCGGCGCGAATCTCAATCCCCAATGCGCCTTGCCCAACGGCGGGCAGCATCAACGACAGCGGCAACACCTCGGTAATCCGCGCGGCCAGTCCCAAGCGCCGCAGGCCGGCCTCGGCCAATACGATGGCGTCGAATTCGCCGTCATCCAGTTTGCGGAGCCGCGTATCAACGTTGCCGCGCAGGTCGAGCATTTCCAGATCGCGCCGCGCGTGCCAGAGTTGCGAGCGCCGCCGCGTGCTGCCGGTGCCGATCCGGGCGCCGGATTTCAATTCAGAAAACGTCACGCCATCGCGACTGATCAGACAATCCGCCACGGGGGCCCGTTCCGGCACGGCGCCCAAGGTGAGTCCTTCCGGCCCGGCCGTCGGCAGGTCTTTGAGGCTATGCACGGCGAGATCGATGCGATGGTCCAGCAGGGCGTATTGGAGCTCCTTCGTGAACACTCCTTCGCTTCCCAGCCCCGCCACCGGCCCCTCTTGCTGGCGATCACCGGTAGTGCGGATCAACACCAATTCCACGCTGGTCCCCAACTCCGCCAGCCGCGCGGCCGTCCATTCCGCTTGCCAGCGCGCCAACGCGCTGCCGCGCGTGCCAATGCGAAGGTGCGGGACAGTTGCCATGTGTTGTAGTTTCGTCGGCGACTGAAATGGACACTAGCCCGACGCGCCAGCGAGGGGGAGCAACTGCGGAACGGAGTACGACGTTTACTCAGATCGCACCGCCCACGCTCCCTCGCTGGCGCGTCGGGCTAGTGGCGCGGCTCGGCACGCGGTTCCTAGGCACGATAACAAATTGCCATCCCCTCGATAACCCGACGCTGGCCACGCGCTTGCCTCGTCTCGCGGACCGACGATGTTGTGGCACGGTCGCCCGACCATTGGTATCTACACAACGTTTTCCGGGCATCCGGAAGTAACCACGAAAGACTTGTCGAGTATTGGATTGCGCTGGAAGTGCCAAAGGGATGTCGGCTAGGCGATCTGCCTTCAAATGGCCACCGCAAGTTTGCCAAGCATCCCAAACTTTCGTGCCTTTCGTGCTTTTCGTGGTTCCTTCCGAGATGTGTAGATACCATCGGTCTCCCGACCGTGCCACCGGGCCGACCGCAGGTCTCCCGTTCCGGATGTCACAACGCCTCGCCGTGGCTGATACGAAGCGAAAGATCAACAACCAATCGCGCTGAACACTTGAATCGCCCAAAGCTGGCCGCGTCCTTGCCTTGTCTGCCACGCGTGTCGAGGATATCAATGAGCTAGTCGGCGTCACGTTGGCCGAGCGGCAGGGTCGACGCCCCCCAGAGTTCTTCGGAGGCTACACGGAACGGAATGAGCTCCCCGCACGGCGCCTTACCGGCGCATCGCGAAGCGCATGATCCCTATGCGGCCTTGCGCCTGCGGGACGTGCGGCTCTACCTGATGGGGAGTTTTCTTGCGGCCTTTGGGCTGCAAGTACAGACCGCGGCCGTGTTCTGGCAGATCTACGAGCGCACCGGCTCCAAGCTGCAGATCGCCTTCGTCGGTCTCGTGCAAGTGATTCCGGTCATCGCCTTGACGCTGCCGGCCGGCTACCTGGCCGATCGCCTGAATCGAAAACACCTGGTCATCTTGTCGCTGGCGGTCATCGGCTGCTGCTCGCTCGGCCTGGCGGTGTTCTCATTGTTCGACGCGCCGATCGGCTGGATGTACGTCTTTCTGTTCGGCACGGGCGTCGCGCGCTCCCTGCAACAGCCGGCGAAATCGGCGCTCTTCCCGCAGTTGGTGCCGCGCGAGCATTTCACCAACGCCGTCACCTGGGGCACCTCAACTTACCAATTCGCCTCGATCACCGGTCCGGCCGTTTGCGGCGGCCTGCTGTGGTGGTTCGCCGAGCCGGCCATCGCATATTTCCTCAGCGCGATCGCCGCGTTCGTATTTACGCTCCTGTTGGGAACCGTCAACTATCGCTTCACGCCAACGGCACAAACCGATTCGCCCGTGCGCGAAGTCATCGCCGGCGCCAAGTTTGTCTGGAGCGCCAAAGTGGTGCTCGGCGCAACCGCCCTCGATATGTTCGCCGTGCTGCTCGGCGGCGCCGAAGCGCTCTTCTCGGTCTATGCCAACGATATCCTGTTCGCCGGCCCGATCGGCTACGGGGCCATGCTCGCAGCGCAACCCGTGGGCGCGCTCTGCATGTCGTTCGTGCAATCGCATCGCCGGCCATTCGATCACGCCGGCATAGCGCTGCTCTGGTCAGTCGTCGGCTTCGGATTGACGACCATCGGCTTCGGCCTCTCGACCAGCTTACCGTTTTCACTCTTCATGTTGGTCCTGATGGGCGCCTGCGACAACGTCAGCGTCGTCCTGCGCCACACGCTCGTGCAGATGCTCACGCCAGACGCCATGCGCGGCCGCGTCTCGGCAATCAACAGCATGTTCATCTCGATCTCGAACGAACTCGGCGGCTTCGAATCCGGCGCGGTAGCCCATTGGACCTCCCCCATCTTCGCCGTCGTCACCGGCGGCCTCGGCACGATCCTGGTCGCCGCCTTAGCCGCCGTCGGACTCCCAGAACTACGGCGCTACCAACGCTCGGCAGCCCTGCGTGCGGAACGCGAGGATTCGCCCGAAGAGATCGAGGCAGCGGTATAGTGCTCCGTCAAACCCTGTCTTTCGGGCTGCTTGAAAGCGTGGGTGGCTGGGGTCGAGCGTACTCGCTCGCCCCCAGCGCGCTAGGCCTGAGGGCGAATGCGTACATTCGACCCCAGCCACCCACGAATCTTGGCGACCCGAATTTACGGCTTCGACGGAGTACTTAGGTGGGAAACTCGAAATCCGAACGAACGACGAATGGCCGTGGCAAGTGAAGGCGGTCGGGAAACCCCTTCGACATTTAAACATTCGTCATTCAGATTTGATTCGACATTCAGATTTAGAAATTCGTCATTCCACCCGCGCCCGCCGCGACTCCCCAAAGCGCGCATCTCACCAGTTGCACACTCCAACACACCCCTCCAGTGGGCTAGAAACGGCTGGTTTTTGTCTGGACTTTACAGCGCGCCCCCACCTATGATGAACACGCATCCACGCCCATGAATCTCGACCCGCCAGAGCCTCTCCGCATGTTTTCCACTACCTTCGAGGAAGGGACCGCTACGCTTCCAGTTGGAGGTCGGACCCCGGACCGTCATGACGATGAGCTGATGGTCCGCTACCGGGCGATCCTCGATCACCAGCGACTCAGTTGGACCGAGCACTTGCGGCTGATCCGCCTGCTAGGCTCCGGCGGCCAAGGCGTCGTGTATCTCTCGGAGCGGCGCGGGACGGACAATTTCACGCTGCCCGTGGCGCTGAAGATTTTTTCGCCCTTGCGCTACCCAGATTCGCGTAGCTACGACGAGGGCATGTCCCGCATCGCGGACGTGGCGGCCCGGGTGGCGCAGATTCAGCAGGACAATTTGCTGGACGTGCATAACTTCGTCGACCGCAATCGCATCCGCATGATGGAGATGGAGTGGGTCGACGGCTTCGACGTCAGCCAACTGCTGACCCGCAAGATGTACGACAAGACGCGGGAATCGGTCAGCGCGAAGCGTTGGGACTATCTGAACAACGTCATTATCACCGAAGGCCCGACGCAACCGCGATTGAAGCCCGGCATCGCGATCGCGGTCTTGCGCGACTGCTTGGCGGCGCTCGCGGCGCTGCATCGCGAGGGCATCGTTCACGGCGATTTGAAGCCGTCGAACATCATGATCAAACGCGCCGGCAACGCGAAGATTATCGATATCGGCTCGGCGTTCGATCCGGAGAACGCCCCGCATCGCCGCACCTGCACGCCGGCCTATGCCGCGCCGGAACTGCTGGAAGCCGCCGCTACCTCGCCGCGGAGCGACCTTTGCAGCCTTGGCTACGTCCTGGTGGAGATGCTCTCCGGCGTACAGCCGTTCGCCGGCATGGCTACCTACCGCGACCTATTGGAAGCCAAGCGGACATTGCCGCAGCGTCTGCACCAGCTACTTCCCGCCGACGTCGTGCGGAACGAACTGCTCATGCACCTCTGCAAGAGCCTCATCGCGCCGGACCCGATGCTCCGCTTTGCCAACGCGGAAGCAGCCGACCTCGGTGACAACCGCGGCGCCGCCAGCTTCCACCGGCAACTGGTGAAAGGCGACCTGGCCAGCGAGTACGAAAACGAGTTGCGTCTCTGGTTGGAGGAGTTGGACTGACAAACGCAGTAGTGGCACAGTCACAGCAGTTGTGGCACGGTCTCCCGACCGTGCCACCGGCCCGACCGAAGGTCTCCATTTCCGGACTTTATCCAGCGCGCCGTGGCACGGCCGGGAGACCATCAGTGTCTACATCAGCCTGACGTTGCTGTATTCAGTTGAGGCCGCTCTACCGCCTCACGGAACACTGAAAACTTCAAACTCCCCCCCATGTCTTTCAAAGTTCAACTCGACGTCTTTCGCGGTCCCTTGGACCTGCTGCTGTACCTGGTGCGCAAGCACGAGGTCGATGTCGTCGACTTGCCGATCGCTCCGATCACGCGCCAATTCTTGGCCTATCTCGACGTGCTGCAGCAGCTCGACGTCAATGGCGTTGGCGATTTTCTGGAGATGGCCAGCACGTTAGTCGAGATCAAGTCGCGGTTGGTATTGCCTCAAGGGGACGAGGTCCAAGAGGAGTTGGACGACCCGCGCCACGAACTCGTGCGGCGGTTGTTGGAATACAAGACTTACAAGGACGCGGCCGGCATTCTTGAGGAGCGCGGCCGCAGTTGGCAGGAGCGGTTTCCCAGGCTGGATCGCCACGGACCGGAACGCGAGCGCGGCGGAGCGGATGAACCGCTGGCCGAACTGGGAATCTGGGATCTGGTCAGCGCCTTCGGGCGCATCATTCAAGCCAATCAATCCAGCCCGTCCACGACGATCGTCTATGACGAGACGCCGATCATCGTCTACATGCGCCGGATTCACGAGCGACTACACGCCAACGGGCGTCTAACGCTCTCCGAGCTCTTCGAACCAGGCCAACACAAATCCACGCTCATCGGAATCTTTCTCGCCCTCCTGGAATTGGTGCGCCACCACCACATTCGCGCCGAACAGAACTCCTTGCACGGCGAGATCTGGATTCTCCCCGCGCCGGACGCCCCGCCGTCGCTGGAGTTGTCCGAAGTCGACAACTACGAAGGCGGCGAAATCACTTCACCTGATCCACTAGCCCGTAGCGCCAGCGAGGGGGGAAGAACAATGGCGACAATCAAATCGATTACGCCAAGCAGTCGGTAGTGTTGTGTTCGAATACGATGTTGGCGAATCGGAAGATCGACTGGGCGTTCACGTCACCTGATCACCGACGCGCGGGTGCCTGGGGCAGGGGCACTAGCTTCGCGGTCGCCATGGTCCAACTTGCTGGGGCGTCGTTGAACTGTTCAACGAATCGAAACAATGCCCCAGTCAATTCGACGTGGTCACCGTGCTTGTTTGCCTCAGCCCCAGGCGCCCACGCGCGTCGGGTTGGTGTGTCAAATCCAGAATTCCGCGCTAAGTGCAGCCGCATAAAGTTTGATGCGGGGTGCTACTGGCGGCTTGTCCGCCAGTGCTGGTTTGGTCTCGATAGCAGGCCCAACTCCAGCACTGGCGGACAAGCCGCCAGTGGCACCCATCGCATTATTTCTACTGCGTGTGCGCTTAAAACACCGGAATCTGAATCTTCTCCCCGCCCTTCATGGCAGACTGATGGGCGCAGATTCCGACCAGCGTCCAGTTCGCGCTCGTCGCGGCGTCGGGACGCGGCGCCCGGCCTTCCACGATCGACATCACGAACTCGTGCGCCAAGTGCGGGTGCGAGCCGCCGTGGCCGCTCCCCTGGATGAACGACAGATGCGTCGTTTCGTCCATGTCGTACACGCCCTTGGTGGTGAACTTGCGAATGCCTTCCGGCAGCAAGTGGCCGTAATCCGGCACCGTGACGCGTTCCGGCGTTTCGCCATGATGCAGCACCGCCGGTTCGTGCTCAACGCGCGGCCACTCATAGGAAATCTTCTCGCAGTAGACGTCGAAGCTCTCGATATACTGCCGCGCCGTGTTAAACAAACTGCGGGTCACTTCGGCCGAGAGGTCGCTGTCCTTCAGCTTGAGCGTGGCGGTCTCAATGGCAAACGGCGAGCCGTACTTGGGAATCAGGTTTTCGCTGATCCGCCCGGAACCGTGGCAAACGACCGATTCGGCCAGCTTGTTCGGCAGGCACAGGCAGGGGCTCACGCAGTGCGTAGCATAATGCATCGGCGGCAGCCCTTCCCAGTAGCCGGGCCAACCGCCCATCTCCTGCTGGTGGGCGCCGCGCAGAAATTGAATCCGCCCCATTTTGCCCGATTCGTACATCTCCTTGACAAACAGAAACTCGCGCGAATACACGACGGTTTCCATCATCATGTAGTTCTTCTTGCTGGCCCGTTGCGCTTCGACGATCAACTTAATCTCGTCGGCCGTCGTCGCCATCGGCACCGTGCAGGCCACGTGCTTGCCGGCCTTCAAACCGGCCAGGCTCTGCCCGGCGTGATCGGGAATCGGCGTGTTGATGTGGATGGCGTCAACGTTCGGATCGGCCAGCACCTCCTCGAACTTGGTGTACCGCTTGGCCACGTTGAACGAATCGCCGATCTGCTTGAGTTTCTCCGGCGACCGCTGGCAGATGGCGTACATCTCAGCGTGCGGATGATTCTGGTACAGCGGAATGAACTCCGCCCCGAATCCCAACCCAATGATGGCGACGCGAACCTTCTGCGAACTGGCCATGACGCGCTCCGTATCGGTACGACAAGTGTGGTTGCGACGAAGAACTCGCGCTGCCGCAGGGACCGGCCATAAAAAAAGAGCCGGAAGCGTCAGCGCCCGGAGGGAACCCGCGACGACTGCCGCCCAATCCCCCGCCCGGCAACCCGCCAGTTTAGCTGGGCCCATTGGGATGGCAAGGTGGCGACGTTTCACGCTCCGACGCGTTGGGATAAGATGTAGCCAGCAGCGGACAGTTAACCTTTTAGGAGTCTATCGTGGACGTTTCACTCCCGCACGACCTGGCCGACTTCGTTTCCGCAAAACTCGCCACAGGCCAGTTTGCATCCGTGGACGAAGTGGCGATAGCCGCGATGCGTTACTACCGCGACTGCGAAATGCAGGACCTTGAGGAGCTGCGAAGAATGCTCAAGGAGGCCGACGAGTCGATCGACCGCGGCGAAGGCATCGAAATCAATACCAGCGAAGAACTGCACGCCTATTTCGAGGATGTCAAGCGTCGCGGCCGCGCGCGTTTGGCAAGAGAACCAGGGCGATCAAGCGGTGATTGAAGCGGCGGCGGAGCTCAACACAAGGAAGCATCCGTGACCACTCCGGAACCGAAGCCCAGTAGACTGCACGTGGCGTTGTCGATTGTCGTCATCGGCGAATGCCTGTTCTTGTTTTCGGCCGGCATTGCTTGTCTGACCGTGACCTGGGATCCGTGCGCGATGTTCAGCGGGATCCTCTTGGCGCCGCTTCCTGGTTTTCTCGGAATCGTGCAATACGCGGGGACTTTCCGACGTCATACCGCTTCGGCTCGTAGGGCAACCACATGCGCATTCATCTTGGGCGGCATCATCGCATTTGTTTTTGGAGGGGCGACAATCGTGGTTTTGGTCGCTGGGGAATTGCCTCCCCGCGAAATCATCATTCCGCTGTTGGCATTTGCTGTGCCGCACTTGTGGAATGGCTTTTTGAATCGCCGTTGGCATCATGAGTTGATCAAGTCAGCATCCTTGGCCGGCAATGGTCGTTTCAGACTATCGATTCGAGAGCTATTGGGGCTCACGACGGTAGTTTCCGTCTTTGCAGCTCTGACTCTCTATTTTGTTCGAGGCCAAGGTCCCCAGTTTGCGGAGAATATCTCGGCCAGCGAGGCGGGAATTCACCTCCCTGCGAATGCAGCCAACGTGTCGCTCTGCCACGGATATCGCGGCATAATCGCATACGAATTCGATACGGATGAACAGAGTTTTCGACAATGGGTGGACGACGGCATCGGATCACTTGAATCGCAGCAAGCGAACATCAAGCTCGCGCCGATCAAGGGCGACTATACGATGAGCCGCTACTACAGCCTGTCCAGTCAACTGGCGGGACCAGATTCAGTGACGATTCACGATGGTTTGTACTATGAGTGGTCGTTTGAAGATCGCGGCGTGTACGCCGCGTTCGACCGGGCGACTGGCCTCGCGTATTTCTATGCTCATTTTCACTAACACATTCGCGGCACTCGCCACGAGCCCGTGCGGAGCGGACCTTGCTGCCAGCATCAAGGTGTCCCCTCCAATGCATCCAACTCCGCACGGTCGCGGCGGTGCCGTGGCGGGCCCAAAGGTGATCGCTACCCCCGGCCCGCCGGATCGGCTCCCCAACCCATTACTTCACGAATTCGAAATTCGGATCACTCAGCGCCGCGTGTTCCCAGACGTCGACGCTGACCGCCTGCGACGGTTTGACGGTCATGGCGTTCGCTCCGGTCGCCGGTGCCGATGGCGGCGTGCGGTACAAGCCGATCAAGATCGCAATGATTCCGTTCGACGGCGGCGCGACGGGCGCCGCGACTTCCGTAGCGGCAACCGGCGCCGCTAGGTGCAAATCGGCCGCCATCAACCGCCGGTCCTCGCAGTGCTCGAAACGGAGCGAACGGGAACCTACGTGACGACTCAGGCGAAGCTGCTGGCGACGGAACATGGTAAATACTCCTGACGTGGGGCTTTGATTGGTGAGAGCGAGGGTCGCTCCGTTCATTGGCAGGTACGGGCCGGCGGCGGCCGCCTTACAAAAAAATCCGGAACAATCCCCTGGCCCATTTAGCCCAACTTGCCGGCCGCGATTTTTGCCGTCATGGCTGCCGATACAAGAAATAGACTTCGCCCGCGGTTTACCCAAAGTCACGGAAGACTTGAATCGCCATGTTTTGCTCTCATTGCGGCCAGCCGGCGGCCAATCGCTTTTGCGCTCATTGCGGACAGCCGCTCGACAACGGAGGCGGCCTGGCCATCGCCGTGGTCGACGAGCCCTGGGAAGAGGAATTCCGCTACGAGGCCCTAATTCGCGCGCCCCAGGTGCGCGACGCGATCTCCCGCCACGCCTCGTTCGCCCGGAAGGGAATGCCCGGCGAGCAGTTCCTCAAAATCTGCGACAAGTTGATGCCGATCGGCGTGCCAATGGAATCGCTCGCCGCAGTGATTCAGCCGCTCTACGCAGCACTGGGGATCCAGACCGGCAAGCAGCGTCTCGTCCAGATCCAGGCCTCGATCGGACGCGTGATGCAGCGAACTCTTTGTTCCCTGGCTCGCCGCGGACAATCCCTCCGCGACGTGCAACAAGCCGCCGACGGCTGCGTATTGACCGCGGAGCTGCCTTCCGATTTATTCGCTCTGGCGGGCGACATCATGGTCACACTCCGCCGCCGCGACGCCTCCACGGAAGTGAACGCCGCCACGAAAATCGGCGGCCAATGGTTCGACTGGGGAAAAAGCAATCGCGCACTGGATCAACTTTTCACCGATTTACAGCTTGATCCCGGTTGATAGTAGTTTGAAGTGTTCAGTGTTCAGTGAGGAGCCTTCGCTACAAACTCCTACGTTGTGGCACGGTCTCCCGACCGTGCCACCGCCCCGACCGAAGGTCTCCAATTCAATACGTTGCCAGACCCGCCGCCGCACGGCCGGGAGACCGTGCCACAACATCGCTTTGTGAGAACACTTCGCAGCAAACGCGAATTGCCCATCACTCCAATCCCACTCCCTCTCCACTCTCTCCCTCCGCGTCTCAGCGTCTCCGCGTTTCAAGCGGTTCCGTCTCTCCGTGTTCTCCGTGACCTCCGTGGTGCATCCTCCCACCCAGTGCAATTTCCGCGCCGAACATTCCCCGCCAATTTTTAACGATTTTCTTCAAGTCGAACCGCAGCCAACCAGGAATCGCACGCTATAATTGCGGCATCGGGTTGCAGTCTGATACATCGGTGGGAAGTCGTCGGGGAATTGTGAATGAACCCGGCCGCGACTGCCGATGTTACGGGTGACTTCAACGTCACCTATTACGAACAAGCCTCTCGCGCAGAATTCCGTCGGAGGGACCTACTTTTTTGCGTTGGTCGTAATCAACTAACGACAAGTGCCTAGCACTGTCCGATTACCACCATTCTCGCAGCGACTCCACCGTCGCACTTCCGCGAGGGGTTTGATTCAAAGATCACGGCCGGCATCGTGCAAACGATCGCCGGCCGTGGTCGTTTGGGGTGGAAAGTAGGCGGAGTAGGAAAGTAGTTAGTAGGTGAAGTAGTGAATACGAGGAAGACTCGCATGGCTGACGTTGAACGATCTCGTAGCTTTGAAGACCTCGTCGTTTGGCAACGAGCGCACACTTGGGTGCTGGGAATATATCGCGCTACCGCCGATTTTCCGAAGTCCGAACTTTACGGTTTGACGCAGCAACTCCGCAGGGCCTCGGTATCGGTGCCTGCGAATATCGTGGAAGGATTCCGGCGGCGCGGTCTGGCCGAGAAGGCGCGATTCTACAATATCGCGCAAGGCTCGCTCGCCGAATCCAAGTACTTCCTGATGCTCGCCCGTGACCTCTCCTACGGCGACACGACCACATTGCTCAATGCAGCCGACGAGGTTGATCGAATGCTCGAAGCATACGCACGGCGCATCCGCCCAAACCGCGGATAACAAAACGCGCAAACTACTCCACCTTCTCCCTACTTCACCTACTACCTACTCCACCTACTTCCTACTCCACCTACTTCCTACTGCACCTACTTCCTACTGCACCTACTTACTACTCCACCTACTTCCTACTCCACCTACTTTCCTCCTCCCCTACTGCACCAACGGCTCATCCGCCTCGTTCGCATTGACCGTGATTTCGCCAGCGTCCTGGAGTTTGCGCACGACGTCCACGATCTGCTGCTGCATCTGCTCCACAGCGGAGCGTTTGACGGCCCCCAGGAACTCGATTTCTTCCTTGAGCCCGGCCGCGGCGCGCTCCGACATGTTGCCCAGGATCCGCGTCCGTAGTTCCTCGCTGGCGCCCTTCAGTGCCAAGGCCCATTGCGAGGTCTCGACGTTCTTGAGAATCGTCTGCAGATCCTTATTGGCCAGCTTGTTGATGTCCTCGAACACAAACATCAGCCGCCGAATTTCTTCCACCAGCTCCGGGTCTTCCTGAGCCAGGTTTTCGAGCAGCGCCCTTTCCGTGGCGCGATCGATGACGTTCAGCACCTGAGCCACCTGCGGCACGCCGCCGGCCTTCTCGAATTGCTGGCTCATGATGCTCGACATCCGGCTCGATAGCCCTTGCTCGACCTCTTTGATAATCTCCGGGTTCGTCTGCCCCATGTTCGCCACGCGCCGCACGACGGCCAGTTGGCGCTCGCTCGGCAGGCCGCCCAGGATGCTCGCCGCCAACGTCGCCGGCAGATGCGCGAGGATCAGCGCGATGGTTTGCGGGTGTTCGTCAACAATAAACGTGAGCAGGTTCTGGCTGTCCACCTTATGCAGAAAGCCGAAGGGCACCGCCTCGATCTGCTGGCGCATGTTGTCCAGCGTGCTACCGGCGTTCTTGCCAAGGGCCTTTTCGACGAGCGATTTCGCCACATCCAGGCCGCCCGAGCCGGCCGACATCATGCCGGTTCCCGCGTTGGCGAACTCGTTGATGACCGAGGCCTGTTCGTCGCCGGTGACGCTCCCGAGCTTGGCAATCTCAATCGAGACCGCCTCGACTTGCTTGGGCAACAGCTTGCCCATCACCTGCGCCGCTTCCTCCTGCGGCAGGCTCATCAACAACACGGCGGCTTTGCGAAGATCGTTGCCCATATTCCGCCGAGAGGACTAAGCGCGCAGCGCGATACGCATAGTGTCAAGCATCGGCGTTTCCGCCCGAAAAGTTGACCTAATCCGAAGAACACGCCGCCAGACCGCCGGCCCAATCACGAATCTAGTCGTAGCACGGTCTCCCGACCCTAGTTGTGGCACGGTCTCTAGTTGTGGCACGGTCTCTAGTTGTGGCACGGTCCCTAGTTGTGGCACGGTCTCCCGACCGTGCCACCCGCTCGACCGCAGGTCTTCACTGCTGGCAAGCCGCGACATACGATCGCCCCACGACACGGTCGAAAGTCCGTGCCAAAACCGGGACGTTCCCGAAAGGATTAGCGCGGATCGCCACACACGTCGAACGTTCGGCAGGGCAGGGGGGAGCGATTCGATCTTGCTACATCCGCGCGAACCACCGATCGACCGCTTTCAGCCGCCGACTTTGGACGTTAGACCCGGTCGACTCCGCAAAGAACATCGTCTCCGCGTGCGAGCGGAACAACGCGTCTTGCCAGTTGTCCGCCGCCGACGGAGCGATCGTCGTGAGGCTCAACGCCGTATCGATACGGGCCGACGCAACGCCATCGACACGAGCAGCGCGCGACAACGGGGCAGGGGAGGGCCCCCCGGCGCCGAAGTTATTGCGCACGGCGTTCAGGTCGGAGATGTCCACGTCGCCATCGCCGTCAGTATCCCCCAGACCTTGCCCGCCAAAGTTGTTCCGGACGTTGTTGAGGTCGGTGATGTTGACCTCGCCATCGAAGTTGGTGTCGCCGCTCGAAACTCGATACCGCCTCAACTCTCCCTGGGCGTCGTCGCCGCTGCCTTGGAAATAGATGTCGCCGTCCCACGTGTGTAAGCGGTTGGACCACAACGACCCGTGAAACGGTACTTCGGAAAGTTGACGAGTCCCTTGCAAAGTACCGTCCGACGACCAAAGGTATGACGGACCGTCGGCTGTCGCTTGCGCCGAAAATGCAATTCCTCCGGGCATACTCACTGGCCGGGACGTCCCAATTGGAAACTCACCAACGTCCACAGGTCGAGTTCCGGCACTTGAACCGTCCGACAACCAAAAATCGGTACCCACCGGGGCAGCCGCCGAACTCGCAAACGCCAATTGCCCATTCGACTCGACGAACAGGCCGTTGGCCATTGCTTCGAGGATCGAAAATGTGCCGTCACTCGTACCATCGGTGCGCCATAACCTTCCCTGGGCGTGGAAGTAGGCCAACTCGCCAATTTTGAAAAGCTTGGACGGCGGTGAAAGGGAAGTGTTGCCCAGCAACTCCTTGAAGATCATCGTGCCTTCAGGAGTCCCGTCAGTTGTCCACAGCTTTACAGTCTGTCCAGAGCGAAATGCCGAGAAAACAATCCGATCATTGATCACCTGAATATCCTGCGGTCCGCTTTCCCCCGGCAGATCCGCGAAGATTGTGGTGCCTTCGCGCGTGCCGTCAGTTCGCCAAAGCGCCAACGGTCCATTCAGTTGACCAGAGGCGAAAAAGTAGACGTAGTCGCCGATGCGCGTGAAGCCCCGAGGGTTCGCGAAAAAGCTGTTGCCTGGCGCAGAGTCGACGAGCAATCGCGTTCCTTCCGGCGTGCCGTCACTTACCCATGGCTCGGAACCATGCTCGTCGTCATACCCGTCGAAGATCAGCAGGTCGCCCAGCGTGACCATTTCGGTCAAGCGGCGTTGATTTCCCGTGAACTTTTGCGCGCCGAAGTCGCGGAGCACCATCGTTCCTTCGGACGAGCCGTCCGTACGAGCGATATATCTGCCGAACTCCGGCGCATAGTAAGTGATGGTTTCGCCCGCCTCAGTGAACGAATCGGGATGCACGCTTTCAAGCCCGCGACAGCCATTGATCCACCCCGGAGCAAAGCGAGCCAGCCGAGTCGGTAGACCTGTTTCTTTGCTCAGACTCCAAATCGCCAGGTCAGTCACATCCTGCGCCAAAAAATACATTGCAGATTCGGTCGTCGCGAAGTACCAGGGCTCCGAGGGCCGGTTGCTGGGCTCCGCATTCACGACAATGTGTGTTCCCGCCAACGTCCCGTCCGTCTGCCAAAGTTCTTCGCCGTAGGTAAGCGTGTCGACTGAGAAGTAGACGGCGGATTCAGTTGCCAGAAGGCGGGGATACTGTGTCTGATTCGGAGAGAAATCAAACCCAGTGATACGTTGTGTGCCATCCAGCGTGCCATCGCTCACCCAAATCGCACCGCTATGCGGAATAATAGCGTTTCCATTCAGCCAGGCGAATGAACCAAGTGAATCGCTTGCCAGAATCCTCGTCGCATCGCGGTCTGAGCCGCGACTAAACCAGACGACCCGGCTTTCGGTCGCGAAAAAGAGCCGCTCCTCTTCTCCCAAAACCTTGGCAACCGGAGACGTTAACTCTGCCAAAACGACGTCCCCGCCAGGTGCACCATCGCTTCGAATCAATTGAAGGTTTTGCGTGTTCGGTGGATTCGCATACGCCGTGAAGTAAATGTAATTCTGAGTGGCGTGAAGCAACGCGGCATAGGCGGGGAATTGGATGGCGCTATCGAAGCGTTCTTCCAAGATTTGAAGCCCTGAGCTGTTCGCCTTCCAAAGCTCTCC
Source organism: Planctomycetia bacterium (assembly GCA_034440135.1). Lineage (NCBI taxonomy): Bacteria > Pseudomonadati > Planctomycetota > Planctomycetia > Planctomycetia bacterium. Next base: position 824 of record JAWXBP010000159.1, on the reverse strand, counting down.
CCCGTGAGTTACATCGTCGGCCGCGAAGTAGAGGTCTCCGCCCATTGAGACCAAGTTTGATGTCCAGTAGAAAGCGTTCGGTTGGCCATCAATCATCGCAACGTGAGTGCCAGCAGCGGTGCCATCGGACTGCCAGATTTGGTACACGCTTGGCGATGTCTGTGCGACGAAGAACAGGAGATCGCCAGCGACGACTAGTTCACCATTGCGTTCGGGAGCGGGAATTGGGCTAATCCGCTGCCTTCCGCCCGCAATGCCATTCGTTTTTCCAAGCCATCTTTGGCCATCAACGTCTGTGAACGCGTAGTAGAGTTCACCTTTGAATGCAACGGTTTTCGGAGCTACGCCGATTTGCGCGTCAACCTGCAAAGTCCCATCGGCAGTGCCATCAGTGACAAACAACAGGCTGCCGTTGCGAAAGTAAACTCGTCCCTCAAGTTCCACGAGCGTGCTTGCGTCACTCTCAAACATTGCCAATCGTCCACCAGTCAAATTGACCGTGCCGCCCGCAGTTCCATCCGTCTTCCAAATATCGTAGTAGATAGAGCCAAGCTCCCTCGTGGCGGAGAAATACACATCATCGCCAACTACGAGGTGGGCCTGTGCTTCCGAACCAAAACCACGTTGATTGATGTCGGCGACCAATTCCGGGACGAGCGCCATTAAACGCCGCTCTTCCAGCGATTCAAAGCCCAAGGGACAGCGTTCCAGACCATTCAGAGTTCTGCGAGTGGAGTGCCTACTTCCACTGTCTCTTGTGATTGACCTGGCGTAACTCTTTTTGTACACCACTCTTCCGTTGGCCATGACGGCTGGGGAAGGAG
>JAWXBP010000158.1 GCA_034440135.1 Planctomycetia bacterium | reverse complement strand
GGGCAAGGCTTCCATTTGTTGTCAGTGGTTGTGTTTCGCTTGCTCATTACTTCCTTCTCCACGGCTAGCGGCGGATGCCTGCTTCGGCCGGGATCTGATCTCTTCGCTAATTATCGGCTTCAGGAAGCGAGACTTCTGTAAACCGTTTCACATTCAATATGGGTTCATCGGACTTTACTCACGGGTCGGTCGTGTCTGGCGCCTTAAGCGACCGCAATTGAAACTGTCGGGACATCTCGGCGGAGGAGGTTGCCGCGGAGACCCTGGGAACTGGGGTTCCCTGATCTGCCGCAAGTCGACGGAGGTCACGAACAACAATCTTTTGGCGACTCACCTTCAGCAGACCATCGAGTTGCATCTCACCCAGCAGAGCCGTTACGGTTTCACGCGTCGCCCCAATAATTGACGAGAGTTCTTGATGGGAGAGCTTGATGTCCAACAGAACGCCTTCGGGTAACGTCCGACCGTACTGCTCGACAAGCTCAAGCAACAAATGGGCTAATCGGTCACGGTTTGAGCGGAACAACAGGCTGCGAAGTCGCCGTTCAACCCGCTTGCGGCGAAGGCCGATGAGCTTCGTCACCCCCAGCGAGACTTCTGCAAAAGTCTCCATCAGACGCCGCAATTCATCGCCTGGAAGGAGAACGACCGTCGAGTCCGTCGCCGCTTCAGCTCGCTCCTCTCGCTCTCCCGTCTGAATGAGCGCCAGCTCTCCAAACAGTTCCCCCGGTTCGACGAAGGCCAGGATCGCCTGTTTGCCGTCCGGGGTGGTCGAACAGATGCGAACACGGCCCTGTGCCAGCAAGAAAGCCCCATCGGCGGTATCGGACGGCAGATAGATGGCACTGTTTCGCGGGAATTCGCGAATGCGCGCACGCTGCTCAAGGCTGCCGAGTTGCTCTGCAGTCAGCCGCTGGAACAGGGAACAATTTCGGACGTACCAAAGCCGTTGCGCCATCAGGACATAACCTGACCATCCCTGTGTGGAAAAACTGCCGACGTACCACCGCACGCGACGCCCAGCATTGTACCGTCTCCCATTCGACACCGGCTAGCTGCTTGCGGAAGAGCAGATGCTGGAATCGGAAAAACGCCATGTGAATCTGCATTTCGGAGGGTTCCCCTCACTTTTCCGGCGGCCCGTCTCCCCGAATTCGAGACCTCGGGAAGAGCATTACGAGCACTTTGAACCAGAACGAAAAAATGGATACAATAGCGGTTTGCTAACCGCACATCCTGTATGAGTTTAAGCGAATGACTTGAACGAACTCCGACAAACCCCACAGCCAATCGACAAGGGAGCGAGGCGAGGATGGAAAGTCGTTTTGTTGTGTCGATTGGTCTCGTTTTGGTGGTTGTTGTGCTTGCCATCCTTCGCTCCTCGTCCGAAGCGGGAGACGAACCCAAGAAGGAGCAACCACCAGCCGCTCCACGCGAAGTCATCGCCATCATCAACCGGGGCGGCTGCGGAAATTGTCATGTCATCCCCGGTGTGCCGGGTGCCGATGGCGAAGTCGGCCCGGACCTGTCGAAGCTCGGCATGGCAGCCGGCACCCGTAAGCCGAGGACGACTGCAAAGGAGTACATCCGTGAGTCGATTCTTGACCCGGACGCCTTCATAGCTCCCGGCGACTTCGAAAAGGGTGTGATGCCGACGAAGTTCGGTAAGACGCTCTCCGAAGACGACCTGAACAGGCTCGCGGATTACCTCGCCTCCCTCGGCGTCGATGCCCCGAAAGGCGGCGACACGGCGCGGGCGAAACTTACCCGCACACGGCCCGCAGAGGCCACCACCAATCCGTTCGTACCTTCTCCCATGAAATCGGCGACGGACGAACAAATCGCACTCGGCAAGGTTCTCTTCTTCGAGCGTCGATTGTCCGCCAGCAACGCCCTCAGTTGTGCGTCGTGTCACCAGCCCGACAAAGCGTTCACGGATGGGTTGCCCGTCAGTATCGGCTACCCCGGCACGGCACTGTTCCGCAACACACCGACGCTGTTCAACGTCTCGCACGTCAAGTCGGCGTATTGGGACGGTCGCCTGTCGGGGTCTGACCTCGCCAGCGTGGTTCGGGATCACCTGACCGAGCCGTTCTTCATGGCGGCCGACGGGCGGTTGCTTGTCGAGAGGATGAAACAGGTTCCTGAGTACGTCGAACTCTTCAAGGTCGCCTACGGCGTCGAACCGGACTTTGGGACGATCTTGAAGGCGCTGGCCGCATATGTCGGCTCTCTCCATTCGCCAGCGACTCCGTTCGACCGCTTCGAGAAGGGCGATGAGAGGGCGCTGACGGTCGATGCGCTGGCTGGGAAAAAACTCTTCGATGGCAAGGCTGGGTGTGCAGCGTGCCATCCGGCCCCGCTCTTCACGGACCACAAGTTCCACGACCTTGGACTTCGGACGGGGCCGAAGTTGCTAGACGACCCCGAACGCTACATCACTTTTCGACGCTTCTTTCGAGGACTGGGGACACCGAACTATCGCAACTTGACGGATGACGCAGGGCGCTTCGTGGTCGCCATGAATGAACAGGACCGTGGCAAGTTCCGAACTCCACTCCTGCGGGAAGTCGGTCGCACCGCTCCCTACATGCACGATGGGCGGTTCAAAACTCTGGATGAAGTGATCGACTTCTACAACCGGGGTGATGAGAATGGCCAGCGAGCCGGATTGAAACCGCTGAAATTGACCGCTGACGAAAAGCGGCAGTTGGTCGCCTTCTTAAAATCGCTCTCATCCGATCCCGTCGAGGTCGTCTCGCCTGGGTTACCCGATTACGCATTACTATCGGTAGGCAAGGATGAACCGATGCCGACCTTCGACAAGCTCGCTCCGGGAGCCCGAAGGCCTCGACCGATCACCGTGTTGCCGGCACCGCGCGAGCCGAACGACAACCCGACGACGTTGGAGAAGGTCAAACTCGGTCGGCTACTCTACTTCGATCGTCGAATGTCGGCGGACGGAGCGACCAGTTGCAACACCTGTCACCCGGCCCATACCGGCTACACCGCCCGCACCGCGATCTCGATGGGCGGCACGGGAACGAGCCACTGGCGGAACGCCAGCACGCTCTACAACGTAGCCCACTTCGAGAAGTTCAACTGGGACGGCGCCAGGGGCAGCATCGAGGATCAGAACGACGGGGCATGGAGCGGGGCCATCGCCGGCAACGTGGACGCCGACCTCGCCGAAGAACGGCTCGCCCAGGTGCCTGCATACCGTACCAAGTTCAAGGCCGTGTTTGGCGAAGAGTACCCAACGTGGGCCAATGCACTTCGAGCCGTGGCTGCGTACCAGCGGACGCTCAACAGCAAAAACGTGCAATTCGACGCCTTTCTCCAAGGCGATGACAAGGCCATCGGCGATGCAGCCAAGCGGGGTTACAAGTTATTCACCGGCAAGGCGAACTGCATTCAGTGTCACGATGGGGCATTGATCTCCGACGACCGTTACCACAATATCGGTGTGCCGCCCAGCCCCGACTTCCTTAACAGCCCGAACAAGCAGATCACATTCCGCTTCGAGCAGGCGTCGAACGGAGTATCGCGCACCCTGTATGATTCGACTCGTGACGACCTGGGGCTGTACTACGTCACTAAACGGGCCGACGACATTGGCAAGTTCCGCACCGCAAGTCTGCGGGAACTCAAGCATACCGCCCCCTACATGCACAACGGGATCTTCAAGACGCTGCCAGAGGTCATCGACTTCTACAACCAGGGTGGCGGCAAGCACCCCATCAAGAGTCCGCTGCTCAGGCCGCTGGATTTGAATCATGACGAGCAGGACGACCTACTCGCCTTCCTCGAAAGTCTGTCGGGCGACCCACTCACTGACAAACCCCCGCCATTGCCGCCCTACGGCTCGTACCGACTGAAAGGAAGCCCAGGAGATGAATAACAACGATCCCCTCGCCGATCCCAAACCGGACTGTGATCGGCTATGCAACCCTCTGGGGTTCGACCGACGTGACTTCCTGTTTGCCGCCGGGACTTCGCTCGTCGCCCTGACCGCCCCCGGACTGTTCGCCGGACCAGTTCAAGCCAAAATCGCCAAGTACCCCCGGAAGAAAGTCGCCCTCATTAGCAAACTCAAAACGGGTGTTGCGGTCGAATTCCGCTACCCGTGGAACCACGACAATTGCGATTCAGTGCTATTGAAGCTCGGTCAGGAAGCAGCGGGAGGGATCGGCCCCGACAAAGACGTGGTGGCATTCAACGGTCTCTGCCCGCACATGGGATGGGGCATCCCGGCCACGAAATTCTTCGCTGATCCGGGAATCGCCGGCCCGTGTCCGGGCCACTGGACGACGTTCGACCTGACCAGGTACGGGATGGTCGTCAGCGGCCACGCGACACAAGGATTGCCTCAAGTGATCCTCGAACTCGACGGCGATGACATCGTTGCCGCGGGGATGCTCGGCCTGATCTTCGGGTTTCACGACAACACGGCGGAACCGAAATGAAATGGGGACGCAAAGACCGACTAATATTCATACAATGTTTTTCAGTTGATCACCAAAGGAGTCTTCCATGGACCGACGTTTGTTCCTGTTCGCCTCGTCCGGGGCCGCAGCCGGCTCTGTGCTCGTTCCGGGCTTTGCCGAGGCCGACGATGCAGACACATCGCTTTTCTCCGGAAGCGGTTTGACGACTGGCAAACCAAAGCCCCTGAAGCACAAGTCGGTTCCCGGGTTTCTGAGCGAAGCCCAGATTGCCCCACACCACATTGCCCACTACGGCGGCGCGTTGAAGGCGTTCGCTGGGGCTGAGGCCAAATTTGAGGAGAGCTTCACGAAGGGGACGGTTATTGACTCCGCAGCATTCGAGCGGTTAAAGCAGATTCAGTCGAGTCGGGGCGACAGTGTGATCCTTCACGAACTGTACTTTGACGGCCTTGCCCTCAAGGCGACCGCTCCACCCGAGGCGCTCACGACGGCAATCGAGAAGCGATTCGGGTCAGTAGACAAATGGACGGCGGACTTCGTGGCGAGTGCGAAGGCGGCGGCGGGGTGGGCCATGCTAGTCGTCCACCCAGTCAACGGCAGGCTGTACAACGTGGTCAGCGACGAACACGCCCAAGGCCCTCTGTGGCTGGCGGTACCACTGGTTGTGATCGACGTGTACGAACACGCCTTCTACATCGATTACCAGAATAAAAAGGCCGACTACGTCGAGAATTTCTTGAGCTTCATCGACTGGGCCGAGGCCGATCGGCGGTTCCGTAAAGTCGCGAACGACAAGTGAGGTTTTCGTGGAACTGCCGATCTACGAACGCACCGACCGTGTGCCGCTCCCGCCCAAGGACGCTCGGGTGCAAACCACAGCTTGTGCGTACTGTGCGGTCGGTTGCGGCTACAAGGTCTACACCTGGCCGGTCGGCACGGAGGGTGGTCCGACCGCGAAGGAGAACGCCTTCGGTGCCGATTTTCCGACCGGGTTCGAAGGGTTTTGGGTCAGTCCAAACCAACACAACATCGTCTTGGTTGGCGGCAAGCCACACTACTGCGTCGTCGTGCCGGACTCCGACGCCACGGTTGTCAATCCCGGCGGCAACCATTCCATCCGGGGCGGCACGCTGGCACTCAAGTGCTACACGTCCACGGGGCCAACGCAGGACCGCCTTCAATTCCCCCAAGTTCGGGTGCGCGGCACGCTGGTGCGGGTGAGTTGGGACACCGCCATTGAGGTGATGGCGGCGGTCAGCCAGCACGTCCTGACGAAGTACGGCGAAGCAGCGTGGGGAATGAAGACGTATTCCTACGAGTTCTTCGAGAACACCTACGCCATTTCTAAGCTCGCCTTCGAGTCGATCAAGACCCCCGCGTTCGCCGTCCACGACAAGCCGTCGATGTCGAACGATACTGCCGGCATGGACGACGCGGGGATCGTCACCTTCAGTGCCGCTTACGAGGACTTCAAGGCCGCGAGCGTCCTGTTCATTTCCGGCACCGATCCTTACGAGTCGAAGACCGTCGTCTTCACCGAATGGATGATGCGGTCGAAGGCGAAGATGATTTTCGTCGTCCCCCGCCGCACGATGGGCGTGGCCTACGCCGAGGCAAATGGCGTTTTGTTCCTCCAGATCGTTCCCGGTACGGACGCCTTGTTGCACATGGCCCTCAGCCGGGTGATCCTCGAAAACGGCTGGGAGGACAAGGAGTTCATCGAGCAGTGGGTGGCGAACACCTGGGAGATCGACAGCGGCTTCGGTCGCGGGTCGCGGAACACCCCTTGGC
>JAWXBP010000157.1 GCA_034440135.1 Planctomycetia bacterium | reverse complement strand
CGGAGTGGGAATTTCGACCGGCCTAAAACTTGCAACCATAACTGTGAAAAAACTGTCGCATTTTATGTTGACGGCCGCGTAGTCCGCAAATACACTAAAGGCACTACAAACGAATATTCGCGTACTGGCAATTTGCCGCGACGGCGATTTTGGCATTACCTTCCGAAAGTCACTCATGCATCTACCCAAATACGCCCTCCTGCTCGGCACCGTGATTTCGCTGTGCGGCTCCGCCGCGATCGCATCGCCCAGCCGAAGCGGTTCCAGCATGGACGCCATGACGGAGATCAAGGACGCCTTCCGCCAGTTTGCCACCGGTTACCAAGGCCTGGGTGCTGAGATCGCGTACCTTCAGACGGAACGCGGACTGGGCGCCAGCTTGCTTACAAATTCGGGCTCTCAGCCGCAGGATTTCCTGAAGCCTAACGCCGGGAATGACTTGCGTAGTTCCATGCCGGTGCGCGAAAGCGTGGACGCTTGGCTCGGACACACGGACGCAGTCTATTCCAGCGGCGGAAACGGCAACGCGAAGGCGGAACACGATTCGCTGCGCGTCGGAATCGTCCCCGAACCGGCCAGCCTGGTCGCATGGACGCTGATCGGCACGGTCTTCGGCGTCGGCGCCTGGAAGCGTCGTCGCGGCGCCGCTTAAGCTCGGTGCAGGACGAGGCTCTCGACCGGCAGCACTGCATTCATGCTCCCGGAGGCGAAGCCCGCCAAATCGAGCGTGACGTACTTGAAACCCAGCAACCGCAGCTCGCTCACAAGCGAGTCGCGCACGCTCGGATCAGCTAAGCGAGCGATGGCTTCCGCGGGCACTTCGATCCGAGCTAAGTCGCCTCGATGATAACGCACGCGGACTTGGAGCAAACCGAGTCCGCGTAGCTTTTGCTCCGCTAGGTCAATCGCCCGCAACCGATCCGGCGTGACCTCTTCGCCGTATGCCAGTCTGCTCGACAAACACGGGCTCGCCGGTTTATCCCACACCGGCAGTCCCCACGCCTCGGCAAGCTGCCGTACCTCTTGCTTGTTGATCCCGCATTCCAGCAGTGGGCTCCGAACTTGGCGTTCCGCCGCGGCCGTCATACCGGGCCGATAATCCCCCTGGTCGTCCGCGTTCGCGCCATTGGCCATGACCGCTCCGGGCCAATCCTCCACGAACGCTTCCAATTCCTGGTAGAGCTCGGCCTTACAGTGGTAGCAACGATCCGGCGCGTTCCGCACATACAGCGGGTTCGCCAACTCGTTGGTCCGCATTACCACGTGCCGGATACCGATTTGCCGTGCGACTTCCTGCGCAGCTTCAAGCTCGCCGCTGGCGAGGCTTTCGCTATTTGCCGTCACTGCCACGGCCTCGTCGCCCAACGCGAGAAACGCCGCCTGGCAGACCACGGCGCTATCGACGCCGCCGGAATAGGCCACGGCACAGCGCCGATAACCGGCAACAAGCGCCAGCAACTGCTCACGCTTGGCGAGCAGCGCATCATCCATCGACTTGACAATCAAATCAGTCATGAGGGAGAGTCAAGGAAGCTTCTTCGATCAGGCGACGACATGAATCGTATTCCGGCTTGTGGTGCGCGACAAGAATTGCCGCCGTCCTACTGGTCCTACAGTGGTTTAACGCGGATGTTCTTCCAGCGGCACTTCGCCCCTGTGGGCCATGCGCCTTGGCCGCCATGGACCTGGACGGCGATGCTTCCTTCATCGCCAAGTTCTTCGGCGACTTTGCCCTTGTCGTAACCTTGCTGCTCATACGTATTGCCGTCGAATTCGCTGATTTTCTGGTCGTTGATCCAGGTCGTAATCTGGGGCGGATTGCCCACGACGCGCACCCGGGCGGTGTTCCAATCGTTCACTTTCCAGGCTTTAACCCACTCCTCGCCCGAACAGGAGAAACCCTGCGATGTGAAGCCGTTCGGCTTCGTCGTCAGCGTCTTGAGCTTTTTGTCGCCGTCATATTCGCCGAAGATCTCGAACGGCCGGTTGTTGAATCCGCCGGTCCCTTCGCCGTAGATGTGGCCGACATTGCCCGCCTCGTGGTAGTCGACCATCATTTGAAAGCACTGCCCGCGATCGTTGCCGCGCACGAACAGCCCGCTGTCGACGCCCCAGTCCGGCTTCATGTCGATCAACAGTTCGAAGTCGCGATACTTCTTGTCCGTGAGCAGAATGCCGCCATTACCGCTGCCTGGCGGGTCTTGCTCGCCAACGATCTCGCCGCCCTCGACCACCCAGTTGCCGCCGGTGCCGTGGCCGATCCGCTCCGGATTCTTATGCCAACCGTCGAGCGACTTGCCGTCGAAGATGGAGACGAAACCGTCGTCATCTGCCTCGGCGGCCAGGACAGTTACCGCGTTTGAACCCAAACCCGTCAAACCAATCAGGCAAGCAACCAGCAGGCGCGACATGGGAGTTCTCCAGTGGGGACGATCTACGCGCGATAAAATCATGAGCAACGAACCGAGTCTAAGCGCGCGGCCGTGTGACTGCAAGTAAGCCGGGAAACGAACACGGGGGCGGCCGGCTCGTGTCGGCGCCCCCGTGATTTGCAACATGTCAAGCAACTACCGAACTACTTCTTTTCGGCGAATTGCGGCAACTTCGAGAGATACTTGCCCGGGTCCTTTTCGAACGCCTTCGGGCAATTCTCGCAGCAGAAGTAGACCTTCTTGCCGTCATGTTCGACGACCTTGTCGGCCTTAATGGCCGCGCCGCTCACGGGGCAGAGGTTCTGCATCGTGAAGCCCTTCTCGATGTCGGCGAAGATCAACGCCAACGCGTCCTTGTCCTTCTCGGCTTTCGCCTTGCAGTTTTCGCAGCAGAATTGCACGGACACGCCGTCCACTTCCACGGTTTGCTCCGGATCCAGCGCTTCGCCCGAGAACGGGCAGGCGACCTGGACGATCTGATCCGTCTTGGCCCATTGATGATGGACCTTGGCGACGAACTTCTCCGGTTCCTTGGCGTAAGCCTTCGGGCAGTTTTCGCAGCAGAAGTAGACCTTCTTGCCGTCCTGCTCGACGAACTTGTCTTCCTTGGCCGGAGCGCCGGAGACGACGCACTTGCACTCGAACGCCTTTTCTTCCTTCTCCTCAGCGGTGAAGGCCGACGTGCTCAACGACAACACCGCGGCGAACGCGGCCAGCAACAACCAACGAGTCTTCATGGGGATTTTCCTGTGAGAGGACGAAACCTGTGTACGAACGAACTTAGTTCGGCAACTTGCCTGAAAAACGCGATTGGGAACCACCGGCGCATGGCCGCAACTCCCAAATTCAACAGCAAAACACGCCACCGAACAGCGGCGAAAAACAAATGCGCGCGCAGTGCGTCATACCTGCCAGGAGCATTGCCAGGCGGCCAAAGAATGCCGAGGCGGATGCAGCGGCTCGCGAAGTTCAACCGTGCCGCGAACCAAGGTCCGCGCCGGCGTCGCGACCAAAACCGCTTGGTGAAAAGCGATCCCGTGGGAAGATTCTTTCACTCGTCCTGTCGACTCCACCACCGCCGGAGCCTGCGGTTGATGTTCACAATCGCAGGGTCGCTTTGCGGATGGCACCACGGCGTCGGTCGCTGCTTCTTTGCCCGCGCAGCAACTTCGCTTTGCCGTACACTTTGGGCAGGCAGCTTTCTGTACCGCCTGATGGCAGCAGCATTGAGCCGCCAGCGGACCCAGGTGGCAGCAGCCCTCCCGCGCAGCCGCCAGGTTTCCGCCCAGGATGGCCAGAATTGCTAGCGCGCAGATGGGTGCCCGCCGATAGTTCATCGCGCTGATTGTTGGGGCGTCTCGGTCCCGTGTCAAGTCAATTCCTTGGCCTGCGAGGCGGCGGAACGCGATTCTCACGATCCGCTCCCCCCAAGCCCAGGGAAGGCCCTCGGAGACTTCACCATTGGCAATCGTATTCGGTGGCCTTCCCTGGGCTTAACAGCGTTTAACCACGCTCACCCGCCGCCAAAGGGTCAACGGACCTGGCTTCCAACCTGATCTGGCCCCCGAAGTCCGGTTTTGACAGAATCCGCGCGCGACGGGGTCGGTTTCCGCTGGGGAGGTGCTTCGTATGAGTGGTCGTTTTTCGATGTCACGGCTTGGCTTGGCGATGACGCTTTGCGCCGCCTGGACGGAGATTGCCCGCGCAGACAGCGAAGTCAGCGTCGCCGCCTTGGAATCCAAGTTGGCCACTGGGCTAAACCAGTTGGTCCTGGGGAACGAGCTTTACCGCTACGGCGCTTTCCTGGCCGCGATCCTGGCCGCCAGCATGATCGGTGAAGCGGTCCGGGCGCTCGTGGCGCGGACGGCGGCGCGCTTGCGTGGCGCTCAGCGGACCGTGCCGGCCACGATCCTCGAAGCCACAGTGAAATATGTCCACCGCGCGGCCATCCTGTTGGGGGCCTGCATCGGACTACAAGTGCTGAACCTCCAGTACCGCATCTGGAACAACTCCGTCCAGCAATTCATCGCCGTCGCGTTCACGATCTACCTGGCGACCGTGATCGGCGCGATCCTGCAATTCGCCCTGGCGCGACTTGGAGCAGTGTTTCGCGGGCGCAATCGATCACTCGTCGCGGCAACCTGCGATTCCGTCAGCCGCAGCGCCCGGTTTGGATCGGTGGCGCTTGGTCTGTACTTGGGGCATCGGTTCCTTACTCTCAGCGAAAGTATCGCCGCGAAGGCCGATAAGTCGTTTCTCGTGCTGACAACACTGGTTGGCGCCTACATTGCCTGGCGCTTGGTCGATGTGGCGGAACGCTGGCTGAGCGGCTTCACGAGGATGACGAATAGCCGGCTCGATGACATGATCCTGCCGGTCGCAAAAACGCTGATGCGGTCCGGGATCGCCTTCGCGACCTTTGTCAAAATCGCGAACGATACGCATCAACAGGATCAAATCACGCCGATCCTCGCCGGCGTCAGCGTCGGCGGTTTGGCAGTCGGTTTGGCCGCGCAGGAGTCGATCAAGAATTTCTTCGGCTCGATCATGATCTTTAGTGATCGGCCGTTTGAACTCGGTGATCTGATTCGCGTCGATTCGCAGGAAGGGCGCGTCGAAGCGGTGGGATTTCGCTCGACCCGGTTGCGTACCATCGAAGGGCATCTGGTGACGATTCCCAACGGCGACCTGGCCGGCAAGACGATCCTCAATATCGCCAAGCGACCGCATCTGCGCCGGCAACTGAATCTGCGGCTACACGCCCACACCGCACCGGAAAAAGTGGAACGCGCCGTGGAAATCGTCCGCGAAATCCTGGCCGATCATGAAGGCATGGACGCCGATCATCCTCCGCAAGTGACGTTCAACGACATCCAGGAAACGGCGCTGAACATCCAGGTCACCTACTACTTCCCGCCGCAGGAAGGGGGCCGCTTCAGCGCCTTCAGCGAGCGCGTGAATTTCGAGATCATCCGCCGCTTCCACGCACACGGCATCGAGCTCGCGGCCCAACGCCAGGCGGCGTAAACCGCTTTGAACCGCGGAGGCATTTGCCCGTGAAACACGCTAAACACGCGAAAGAATTCAGGACACGAAGTCAAACGGAGGACGCACACCTGCTGACTTTCGTGCTTTTTCGTTTTTTCCGTGGACAATTCACGTGTTTTGCGTGTTTCGCGGGCTAAATCTTCTGTTACCCGCTCAGCAGCGTCAACGGGTTTTCGCGGGTGACCATGGGGAAATCGACGCGGGCGCCGGTGCGCTGCGATTCGAATGGGGCGATGATCATTTCCACCGCCGTGCGGCCGGTGTAAATGCTGGCCTGGGGTTGGCGGTCTTGTTCGATGGCGTCCAGCAGATCATTGGCCGCCGCGACGTTGCCGGCGAGCTGTTGCTCTTCGCTCGTCATGGTCACCGTTTCCGGTTGACCCACGCCCGCGCTGGACACGTCCTGCCATTGCTTTTTGCCACGCGCGGGGGACCAGCCGCCGTCGACGAGTAACTTCACGCTCGGCAGATAACCCGTAAGGATTTCGATGACGCCGTTCGAGCCGTAAATCTGCAGGCCGAATCGCGAGGGTTTGCCCATGCCATTGCGGCGGGAGCCGAAGAATGCCGTCGCGCCGTTCGAGAGGCCGTACATCGCGTCGACGCGATCGCCGGCGAGCGGGCCAATTCCTTCGGGACCCTCGACGACATCGGCTTTAGCAAGCGGTCGGCCCTCGGTGGTGATCGTCGCCAGACACCATTGCGGCTCGCCGGCGAAATAGTGGATCAAATCCATCACGTGCGAGCCAAGCACCCAGAGATCCTCCGATCCGCCGCGCTGGTCCTCTTTGCCGCGCCCGCGCAGTTCCAACACGCGGCCGATGGCGCCGTCGTCGATCAGCTGCTTCACGATCGGCAGCTTGGGACTGTAGCGGGTCTGATGCGCGAGCGCGAGTTTGACGTGCGTTCGCTCGCAGGCGTCGACCATGGCGTCCGCTTCGGCCAAGGTGCGGCTGAGCGGCTTCTCGCAATACATATGAATGCCGCGCTCGGCGCAGGCCAGCACCATCTCCTGATGGCAGTCGAGCCATCGCGGGGCGATGCTCACCACGGTCGGCTTCACTTTGTCGAGCATCTCGCGATAATCGGCAAAGGTCTGGTCGACATTCAATCGCTTGGCGGCCGCCGCCAGGCCGACTTTGTCCGGATCGGACACGGCCACGACCTGCGCTCGCGGTACGCTAAGCCAGACCATGTCCAGCGCGTGACCATAATCCCCGCGGCCGGTCCGGCCGATCACGGCAACTCGATAAGGTTCCGCCATCGTTCGCCCTCGCCATTTGATGAATTGCGACGGGCGCTAGTCTAACACGGCGGACGCGGGCAACTACAGTCTCAGCAATGAGATGCTGACCTGCATTTGACGGTCTTCCAGGCGGATCGCTTCGGGATCGTCGTGCACGTATTGCACGGAGAGGAATTCCAGTCCCTTGGCATACGCGATGGCGTAGCCCTTGCCGACGATCACGCTGGGGACCGTGATGTGGGTGAATCCCCAAGGCGTGGTGGCCAGTTGTGCCTTGATGCCGCCGCCGATCACGTTGGTGATCTCGCCGAGGCCGTCGACGACTTGGGCCGTCAGGGCGCCGTAGCTGTCTTGGAGCAAGCCTTCCACGGCTTTCGTGGCGAAACGTTCCGCCATGTTCACCGTGATGAAGCCGGTCACTTTCCCGTGGACGCCGATGAGTCCCGTGATGATTCCGGTTTCGCTGGGCGGCACCGTGGAGACGCCCACACAGTGCGTATGCACGCCGCACATGCCGATGGCGCTCGCCACTGCACTGTTGATGGCTTCCAGCAGGACGGGCTCGTACTTGAGGGCAGTGACTGAGGGGGCGGATGCGATCATCGTGGCGTGGCTCCTTTGGAAGAATAT
>JAWXBP010000156.1 GCA_034440135.1 Planctomycetia bacterium | reverse complement strand
GAACGCCTGCACGCCACGAACAACTTCCCCGAGTTCACCGGCCGCGTCTGCCCCGCGCCATGCGAGAGCGCGTGCGTGCTCGGCATCAATGAAGATCCCGTGGCGATCAAGCAGATCGAGATGTCGATCGCCGATCGCGGGTTCGACGAAGGTTGGATTCAGCCGGAGCCGCCGCAAACGCGGACCGGCAAGAAAGTCGCCGTGATCGGCAGCGGACCGGCCGGACTCGCCGCGGCGCAGCAACTCAATCGCGCCGGGCATCTCGTGACCGTCTTCGAGCGCGCCGATCGTCCCGGCGGCTTGCTCATGTACGGCATTCCGGACTTTAAGCTGGAAAAAGACAAAGTCTGGCGGCGCGTCGAGTTGATGAAGGCCGAGGGAATCGAGTTCCGTTGCGGCGTCAACGTCGGCAAGGACATCACGTCGCAGCAACTGCGCGACGATTACGACGCCGTGTTGATCTGCGCCGGCGCCACCGCGCCGCGCGATCTGCCGATTCCGGGCCGCGACTTGCAGGGCGTTCATTTCGCGATGGAGTTCCTGCCGCAACAGAACAAGCGCAACCAGGGCGACGTGCTGCCGGAACAGGAATCGATTCTGGCCACCGACAAGGACGTGATCATCATTGGCGGCGGCGACACCGGCAGCGACTGCACCGGCACCAGCAATCGCCATCGCGCCAAGAGCGTCACGCAATTCGAACTCTTGCCGCAACCGCCGGACTTGGGCAAGTACCCGCGCGCGGCCGAGCGCCCGGTCAGCTCGCCGTGGCCCTATTGACGATGATGATGCGCACGAGCAGCTCGCACGAGGAAGGCTGCGACCGGCACTTCAGCATTCTCACCAAGGAATTCCGCGGCGACGCCCACGGCCACGTGCAATCGCTCGTCACCTGCCAGATCGAATGGTACAAGGACGAACAAGGCCGGCATCAATTCAAGGAAGTCCCCGGCACGGAACACGTCTTCCCCACGCAACTCGTCCTCCTGGCCATGGGCTTCCTCGGCCCCGAACGCGGCGGCCCGGTGAACGACCTCGGGTTAGAACTCGACCCGCGCGGCAACATCAAGTGCGACGAAAACTACATGACCAGCGCCGACGGCATCTTCGCCGCCGGCGACGCCCGCCGAGGGCAATCCCTGGTCGTCTGGGCGATCCACGAAGGCAGAGAAGCGGCGCGCGGCGTGGACCGCTACCTGATGGGCGTCTCGCATCTGCCGAGCGTGAATGCGGGGGATTTTGCTTGGCGGTGAGAGTTGGATGAGGTGCGTGTATTCGATATGGCGACACCGGCATCACGCGGATAGAATCATAGAGTGCTAGCAAAAATGAAGCTGTGTGCATGCGGAAAAATGGCGGCGCTTACGCATAGGATTCAATGTTCACTCAAGCTGAAGCAAACAGCCTAATTGCGCTGCCCAAGAAGGCGGCGTCGGACGTCAGCTTTCAATTTCCCAGACCTGGGAAAGGACTTGCTATACCGCTCGTTTCGATGGATGATCGCCTATCTTTTCTGTTAGACATTGGTCGTGGCCGAATTCGACTGACGAAATGCACTTATCAGAACCGTTACGAGCAAGTGACAATTCTGGTACGACTAGATTTGGACGGTCCGCCTCATACGAATCCGTCTGTTGAGGCCGTTCCGCTTGAATATCTCGCCATTCACAACGGTGCAGTAGTCCCATGCCCTCACTTGCACATATATGTCGCGGGATTTGGCGATCGATGGGCGATTCCAGCACCGGAGTCGAGTTTTCCGGCGACACCTGACCTTTTTGCGACACTGGACCACTTCATGCAATACTGCAACGTCGTGGAACCGCCAGTCATCGAAAAGGTGTTGTTCTGATGAGTACCGCGGATTGCTCAATTCTCGTCGCCGCATATTCCGACTGGCTCAAAGAGCACACGTCAGTTCAGAATCTCGATGGCATTTGTGAAATCACGACGCCATTTCTGGATCGCCACAATGATCACCTTCAACTCTACGTGCAGAGGTCGCGAAATGGATTTCTCCTTTCGGACGATGGGTACACGATTCGTGACCTGCGCATGAGCGGTTGCGAATTGGTGAGCGCCAAACGCAAGGAGTCGCTGCACCAAATCCTAAATGGCTTCGGCGTACGACTTGTTGATGACGAGCTACAAACGGAGGCTCAGTTCGCCAGTTTTCCTCAAAAGAAGCACAACCTGCTTCAAGCGATGATGGCGGTGGGCGACTTGTTCGTGTTGGCGAATCCAACCGTCAAGAGTCTGTTTTACGAAGATGTGGAACAGTTTCTTAGAGCAAATGACGTCCGGTACACTCCATCAGTCAAGTTCACTGGAAAAAGTCAATTCGACCATCGCTTTGACTTTGTAATTCCGGCATCGCGCAAGTCTCCTGAGCGGATAATTCGCGCTCTCAATCATCCCGACAAGGATCATGTGTCGTCCTTGATCTTTTCCTGGGAGGATATTCGCGCTGTCCGTGCTCCGGACGCGCGCGCAATTGCTTTGTTGAACGACGTCGACTACTCAGTCAATCCGGAAGTCACTGGTGCACTTAACCAGTATGAGATTCGTCCGGTCCTTTGGTCCCAGCGAGAACAGCACGTGGGCGAACTCGCGGCCTAGGCCATTTTGACGCGACTCTTTCGTTCGCGTTCTAGTCAATACCCAGTGGCATTCTCCCGCCCCGCGCGTCATAATCACAGGTTCTCTCCCAGTGAGAGACGTGGGCGCCGGATCGCTTGGCCATTGTGCCGGGCGCGGCCCATGCCCTCCTGATTGACTATCGTTTCCACAACTCGAAATCATCGCCATGCTGACTGCGCCTGCGCCGGTTCAGACGGTTCGTGCCATGCCTGTGCCGGGCACTCAGATTCCGGTTTACCAGTTCGATTCGAATCAGGCCGTCGCGCGGTATGTCGCGCAGGTCGTGGCGCGGATCATTCGCGAGCGGAACTCCGTCGGCCAAAAGGCGGTGCTCGGGCTGCCAACCGGGTCGACGCCGGTCGGGCTGTATCGCGAGCTGGTGCGGATGCATCGCGACGAGGGGCTCGATTTCGCCGGCGTGGTGACGTTCAACCTGGATGAATATTTCGGCCTGCAACCGGATCAGTTGCAAAGCTATCGGCGATGGATGCACGATCATTTCTTTCAGTTCGTGAACGTGCCGGCGGCGCAGATTCACATTCCGGACGGAACGATTTCGCCGGACCGCGTCGACGATTTCTGCCGCCGCTATGAGGACGCCATCGAACGGGCCGGCGGGATTGATTTGCAGATTCTCGGCATCGGCCGCAACGGGCACATTGGCTTCAACGAGCCGTTCAGCGTCCGCAACGGCCGCACGCGGTTGGCCACGCTAGACCCGGTGACGCGGAAGGACGCGGCGAGTGATTTCTTTAGCGAGGACAACGTCCCGCTGCAAGCGATCACGATGGGCTTGGCCACGATCCTCGACGCGCGCAAGATCATGCTGATCGCGCTCGGCGAGCATAAAGCCAAGATCATCCGCGAGACCGCCGAGGGCCCGATCACCGATCGCGTGCCGGCGACGCTGCTGCAGGATCATAGCGACGCTTGCCTGCTGGTCGACGGCGCGGCCGGTTCGATGTTGACCGGCATCGCGACGCCCTGGATGCACGGCAACGTCGAGTGGAACGATCGCCTTGTCAAGCGCGCTGTGCTGTGGCTCTGCGAGCGGACCGACAAGGCGCTGTTGAAGCTTAACGACAACGATTTCCGCGAGCACAACCTGCATCAACTGCTCCGGCACCAAGGCCCGGCGCATGCGATCGCACATCGCGTGTTTCGCTGGATGATGGATACGATCGAGTACCATCCGTCGGGCAAGGACTCGAAGCGGGTGATTTGTTTCAGCCCGCACCCGGACGATGACGTGATCAGCATGGGCGGGACGTTGATTCGGCTGGTCGAAGATCAGCACGAGACGCACATCGCGTACATGACGAGCGGCAACATTGCTGTTCACGATCACGACGCCGCCGCGGTGGCCGACCTCGTCACCGAATACAACCGTCTATTCGGCATCGATTCTGAACGGGCGGGCGAAGTGGAGCGGACGGTTTCATCAGCGCTCTTCAACAAGGCCCCCGGCGAGCCGGACGCCGAGGCGGTGCTCAAGATCAAGGCGCTCATTCGCTGGAAAGAAGCCAAGGCCGGCGCGATCGTGGCCGGCGTGCGCGAGGAGCGTTGCCACTTCCTCGATCTGCCGTTTTATCGCACCGGCACGATCGCAAAAAACCCCGTGGGCGACGACGACGTGCGGATCATTCGCGAATTGATCGAGCGCGTACAACCGCAGCAGATTTACGTGGCCGGCGATCTCTCCGACCCGCACGGCACGCACCGGGTCTGCGCCGAGGCGATCTTTCGCGCGTTGGCGGAGATTCAGGCCGCGACCGGCAATCGCCCGGACGTGCTCTTATACCGCGGGGCCTGGCAGGAATGGCCGATCGATGAAATTGAAATCGCCGTGCCGCTCAGCCCGCGCGATCTGGAAAAGAAAAAGCAGGCCATCTTCCGGCACGAATCGCAGAAGGACGCGGCGCTCTTTCCCGGCGCGGACTCGCGAGAGTTCTGGCAACGCGCCGAAGACCGCAACCGCAACACAGCCGCCGTTTACAACAAGCTCGGCCTCCCAGAGTATTTTGCGATGGAAGGCTTTGTCCGCTGGAACGGGCAGGCGATCTAAGGGTCTTTTCCACTAGCTCGACGCACCAGCGCGGGGCAGTGGACGTCGACAAAGTTGTGGCACGGTCTCCCGACCGTGCCACCGTTTCGACCGAAGGTCTCCATTTCGCGCAGGCCGCAACATGGCACGGTCGGGAGACCGTGCCATAACGGCTTCCGTTGAAGGCCAAAGCCCGATTGCAAAGTGATTGCGTCCACTGTGCCGGCGCTCGATGATAGCGGGATGGACTCGGAGAATCCCTACGCTTCGCCGCGTTATACCGCCGCCGACGCCGGACCGGAAACTCCGTCGATCGACGCGGCCACGATGCACGGCGCGCGGCGCTACGGAAAGTATCTCATCGTACGGCGCGATGCCGAGCTGCCCCAGCTATGCAAGAAGTGCGGTTCACCATCGAATGGGCCGTTGCGACAGCAGAAACTTCATTGGGCGGATTCCCGGAGCATCGGCTATTGGGCCTCATTGACGCCAGTGTTTGTAGGCATGTTGTTTCTTGGTCTTGATGGATCTTGGTATGCGTGGATCCTCTTTTTCGGACTTATGCTGCTGAGCAGTTGGATGGGCCGTCGCTTTGTCCAGCGAGCCTCTGTGTTCTTCCGGCTTTGTGAACGCCATGAAGCGCGCAGCTGGACGATGTTTTGGTTGTCTCTGATGTTCGGAGGCATCGCCGCGTTGGCATTCATCGCGGGCATCGCAATGTCTCTTCGACGTGGATACAACCCTGTTGGATCGGCGGCGGGGCTGTTTGTCTTCGCTACATTTTGCGGAGGAGCAGCGGCATTGTGTGCGGCGAGAATGAGTACGAACTTCAATGCGCATCGTATTGAAGGCGACTTCGTCTGGCTCACAGGTTTGCAACCAGCCTTCTTGTCGCAAATTCCGGAGGTTTCTGCCGCCGAGTTGACCGACTGGGCGAAGACGGCGCCGCGCGACGCGTGAGATACGGGCCGTTGTTCCTTGAGCCACAGTCTCCTTTCGCTCCGCGAAAGGCTCCGGACCTTTCGCGGAGCGAAAGGAGGCTGCGGACAAGCAACTCGACGTCCAAAGAAAAAGCCGAGGTCAGAGACCTCGGCTTTTGTTGGTTTGCTGGTTGGCCGCGGCTATTCGGCTGGCGTGGGCGAGAGTTCTTCTTCGCCGGCGGGCGTTGGGCTGACTCCGCTTGACTCCAGGGCGGCGCCTTCGGCGTAGAACTTGGTCGTCTCTTCCGACGCCAGCGACGTGCCGAGCGATTTGCAATGCACTTCGGCGCGGAACACGTGGTTGCCGGCCGTTTCCGCACGGGCCGTGATCGTGTAGATCACTTCGCCGCCAGCGGGCACGGATGGGATGGCTTTGAAATCGACCTGGCCGGTGGAGACCTGGTGATCGCCCCCTTCAACCGTGATCGCTTCCACGCCTTCGGAGAAGAAGATGATCGCTTCCACGCCGTCGGCGCTCTTGGTGCCACGGTTGGAGATGCGGACTTCGTAGATTACGTCCTGGCCGACTGCGACCGGACCGCGCGGGTCCGTAACGTCGAGTACCAGGTCCGCCAAGGCTTCGACGCGTGTGATGGTCTGCGCGTCGCTCGACAACTCGCCCGAGGCGGAGGCCGTGAGGTTCAGATTGTTGACGCCCGGCGTGGCGAGCACGCATTTGATGATCATGGTTTCTTCGCCGCCGGCCTGCAACTGCGGCAGCGTCCATTCCACGGCGCCGGTGTCGGAGTTGTACCGACCGGCGCCGGTGACTTCCTTGAACTCAGCGCCTGCGGGCAACTCGGCGGCGATTACGACGTCTTGCGCCGAGGCGTTGCCGGGGTTGGTGACTTGGATTTCATACGTGGCCATCGTGCCGGCGTACTGCATCTTCGGGCCATGCACGGTGGAGGCCAAGCCGGCGCGGCGGACGAGGACTTCCTCGACCGCTTCGCAATGCAAGTCGCCGTCGGCCGTGGCTTCGGCCTTGATGACCAACTCGCCGGCCTGACGCGGCGTGAGCTCGATCTCCAATGTCTGGCTCGCTCCGGCGGCCAACGTGCCGACGTTGTGCATCGCCGGCGGTTCGGCGCCTTGGCCGATGGGGAGCAAGTGAATCATCACGTTGTCGGCCGCGCCATTGCCGGGGTTCGACAGCGTGAGCTTATAGACTTGGTTCTCGCCGTAGTGGACTTCGCTGGGGCCGTCGATCTCGATCTTGAGCTTCGGCTCCTGCACTTCAACCGTGGCTTGTGCCGTCTGCGGTTGCTGCGACCAGCCGACCGCGAGGTCGAAGGCCTGGCTCTTGCGCGGAATCAATTCCAGCGTGAGCTCTTCCTGGCTGCGCGCCGGAATCTCGGCGAGTTGCCATTCGATTAAGCCGGGCGAGGTCGTGGAAGGCGTCGCCACGCCTTGGGTGGTTTCGTTGCTGACGACTTCCGTCCAGTTCGGCAAACGGACGCTCACCACGACGGCCGTGGCGGCCTGACTGCTGGGATTCTGCACGACAACGCGATAGGTCGCCTGCTTGCCGATCGCGACAGCCTTTGGGCCGGCGGTGCCGACGTTCAGGCTCGCGCTTTGCTTGGTGAAGAGAACTTCGTCGTCGCCCGACGTGCTGGTCTCCGCGACGGCGGGCTCCGTACGATGCGGAGCAGGCGCCGGCACTTCCGGCGCGGCCTCGGCGGCCGGTTGCTCGGCGGCTGTCCAAGTGGCGCGATCTTCCGTTGGTTCCACCGGACGACGCGCGACACGGGCAGCAGGCGGCGCCGCGGCACTTGCGCCACGGCTCACAGCCTGGCGACGTGAATTGGCCAGACGATCCTGGAGCGAGCGATTTTCCGCGCTTTGCGGTTGTTCGGCAGGTTCTTGTGCGGCGGCTTGGCGCGGCGCTGAGCGCGGCGCCGTGGCGGCCGGGGCATAGCTCTGTGTGCGAGCAGCCATTCCTTGGTTCTGGGCGGCGGCGGTTGGGCGTGTGATGCGACCGCCGGCATTCGGCTGCTGCCGCGCCACGGAACCGGCACGCGGCTGCGTCGACGGACGCATGGCGGCTGGCGCCGGCTGATCTTTCGGCGGGCGGCCCGTCAGGTTCGAGAAGAACTCGCCGATGCCGGTGTTCGGAAAGAACTCGGCGTCGTCGTAGTCCTCGGCATACGGATCATAGGTCGGCTGCTGTTGTGGCTGCGGCTTGGTCGGCCGGCGCGGGGCGGTGGCAGTGCGCGGAGCGCCCTGCTGCCCGGTGGGACGTGCTTGTCCCTTGGGGCCGCCAGTGCCCGTGATGTTGTGACGGAACTTTTGGAGCCGGTCCGCCAACTGGGCGCCCATGCCGTCGGTGGTGGGTTCTTGGGCCAAGGAGAGCGCGGTCGAGCACAATCCGCAAGCCAGAAAAATGGTTGCCACGAGAGCGTTGCGAAACATTGCTCGTCCCTGCCAAAGTGTGTGACGCCCTGAATCTCGTCACCATTTATCGGTCCTAGGGTTTGATTGGTTTAGGAAAACTTTGCGGCCTGTGGCGGCAGGTGTTGAAGTGCGCAATATGCACAGCTTTGCTTTGTCCAAGCCCAGGGAAGATCGCAATAAGCTGTAGATGATGGGGAGGCTACGGACGACCTTCCCTGGGCTTAAACGCGCGGTTGTCCAGCTTCCGGACGGTCTTCTTGCCTAGCTTCGCCAAAAGCGTTCGCGGCGATGGCCAAAAAACTTGCCGTAAGAAATGCGAAGAAACATCCCAAGACGGCGGCTGACAAAGTGCCGAGGACCAAACCGTAAATATTCGTGGCACGGAGGATCCACATGCCTCCTAGACCACCTAGCGCGCCTAAGACCGCGCCGCCGATCGCGGAGCGGCGGACCCAGCCGGCGAGCGGCCGGGAATGCGCCAATTGGCTCGCATCCTTGATTCCTGCCGGCGGAAGCGGCGCTCCGCGGGCCAGGTGATGCGGATGCGGCTCATCGAGAACGGCTTGAGACACCCTCCGCCGGTTGATCAACATGCCGGCAACGTGCGCTGCGATCATGAGCAGCGTCCAGACCGTCAGCGACATCCAAAGCGCGCCGATCCAGTTGCCGATCGCCAGTACGAGCGCGACGCCAGCCACGCCGATGAGCAGCGTACGAATGCTGTATTGCCAGACCGGGATTTTTTCCACGCGCGCGGCCTCCGGCCATTCATTCTAGGCACTCTCGCAGGCTCTCGTTCACTAGCCCGACGCGCAAGCGAGGGGGAGTAGACCGTGGGATCTGAGTAAACGCCGTACTCAGTTCGGCGATTGCTCCCCCTCGCTTGCGCGTCGGGCTAGTGGCCGGTTCTGCGAGAGTACCTATGCAGCTGGGGCGCTTTACTCGCGCCGACGGGACTCGAAGTAGCGACTGAGCGACTTCAGCCGCCGCACTTGATGTGCCGTCGTCGCGCCGAGCAGCAGCATCGCCACGATGAACGCCAGGTGCCGGTCGAAGGCCAGGTCGTACTTCAACTGCAAGTCCGCGCGGCGGAGGTGAAAGTCGATCGCCAGGCCCGCGTACGCGGTGACGGCGATGATGGTCGTGAACCACACGACGCGCAGCTGCGACCATAAGCCGGAGGCCACAATCAGGAGCGGGAAGACCGCCACCAGGCCACTAGCGACGCCGTCGGCGATCATCAAGCCGGTCAGCAACATCAGGATATCGCCGGCGCTCCAGGCCAGTCGAACGATGGTCGGCCGGCGGCTGTGTTCCAGCCATTGTTGAAACGCAACGCAGCCGGTCGCCCAGACGCCCGCGAGGGTCAACATCGGGAGATGAAATCCGCGCAGCGAATAGTGCTGCAATTTGCCGAACTGTTGGCTGAGGATGTGGTAGTCGAACATCTCCAGCGCGACGAAGCCAGCGAGCGCGAAGAGCCGTGTCGACAGCGCCGGTTCGCGGCGAGACCAACGACGGAGGCGGTCCCACCAGCCGGCGGAGCGCGCCTCGACCGGTTCGTCTCGCAAGTAACGCTCCAGGTCCTCCGCCAAGGCGGCCGCGCTTGGGTAGCGGTTTTCCGGAGCCTTTTCCAAGCACTTCAGGCAGATCTGTTCGAGCGCGCTCGGAACTTGCGAGTTGAGTTTGCGCGGCAATTCCGGCTCGCGCTCCATGACCTGCACCAGCACGTCGAAGGTACTCTCGCCGACGTGGGGCGGACGTCCGGTTAACAAGTAATAGAGAATTGCGCCGAGGCTGTAGATATCGCTCGCTGCGCCGATCTCCGCGGTGCGCCCGGCGGCTTGCTCGGGCGACATGTAACTGGCCGTGCCGAGCAACTCGCCGGTCCGCGTGAGTTGCGCATCGTTGTCCATCAACTTCGCGAGCCCGAAATCAGTCACATAAACGCGATCGTCGGAATCGACCAACACGTTCGACGGCTTCAAGTCGCGATGTACGATGCCCGACTGATGCAGGTAATGCACGGCGTCGGCGACGGTGGCGACATAGCGCGCCGCATCGGTCGGCGGTAGCGGTCCGGATTCGACCAAGCGGTCCAGGCTGCGCCCGTCGACGTACTCCATGACCAGAAAATGCTGACCATGCAGTTCGCCGGCTTCGTGGACGCGAATGATATGTGGATGCCGCAACCCGGCCGCCATCCGCGCTTCGCCGTGAAAGCGGCTGATCATTGCCTCGGACGACCATTGCCCGCTGAGAATCATCTTGAGCGCCACGACGCGATCGAGCGATTTTTGACGCGCCAGGTACACGACGCCCATGCCGCCGCGACCGATTTCGCGCAACAGTTCGAAGTCGCCGAACGAGCCCAGCGGAATTGCCGCGGTGCGAACGCGCGTATCCAGCAGCGTGGCGTCGGGATCATCGGGCGCCGGCGGATCAACCGGGCCGGAGAGGCGGGCCAAGGCGTCGAGCGCCGTGAGGCAATCGGCGAACTCGAGCAGCTGCGGATGCTCCTGCATCATCCGCCGGCAGGCGTCGTGGCGTCCGGCGCGTAGGAGTTCTTCGTATTGCGTCAGCAGTTCGGCAATGCGGAAATCTTCCTCGACCGGTTCCGGCGCGTTCACGGCGCATCCACCTTGAGCAGCTCGCTGGTTCCCATCTGTTCGCTGAGCTTCTTCAGCGCGCGCATCCAAAGCATCTGCGCGGCCGGCCGGGAACGTTCCATGCGGCGCGCCACCTCGTCGAAGGGCAATCGCTCCAAGTTGCGGAGTGCGATCACGGTTTGGTAATCGGGGGGCAATGTCGTCAGCGCCTCCGCCAAGCGCAAGGTCTCGTCGGCCAGCATCACGCATTCGCTCGGCGACGCGCCGGGATCCGCGGGTTCGCCGACGCCGACGGGTTGGCTGTCCTGCGGCGAAGCAATCGCCACTTCGCGTCCCGCCTGGCGCTTCGCCGTGCCGCGATAACGTCGCACCAGGTCGGCCGCGTTGTGCGTCAGAATGCGCCGCAGCCAGGCCAGCCATTCTTGCCCGCTGCCGCCTTGGAAACGCGCGAAGTCGCGGTGCGCCTCGAGCATCGTCTGTTGCACGATGTCCGAGGCGTCCACTTTACCTTGCATCCGCGCGTCGACTTGCGTCCGCGCCAGGACGATCAGGTAACTGCGACAGGCGTCGAACAAGCGATCGCGATCGGCCGGCGCGCCCTCGCGTGCGCGATTCAATAATTCATTGAGCGATTCAGGAGAGCGTGCAGCCATAGCGACTTCAGGCGGAATCAACGAAACAATCTTGCTCTTCGAGTCTACTCCCCACCCCTGGCGGTGACCAGCGTCTCGGCGATCATATCAACGCGGACCAGTATTTGATTGTGGGAGGCGTCTCCGACGCCGATGGACAGGCCGCTTTTCACAGGAAAGTCCCGCAGCATGAAGCTCGCGTCGTTCGTATCGGCGTCGGAGACGCCTCCCACAGACTTTCAAGATACGCAGCTTGGATACATGGGCAATTTCGAAACTCGATCGCCTAACTTCACAATACCTCATGTTGCGCGTGAATTCCATTTGACACGTGCGCGCGCCCGACTACAGTAGGGCGTTCGATGGAAGAACAGATCACCCCGAGGTTTTTGAGCGCATGTTGAGCCACTCCACGGTTCGTCCGAGATTCACCCGCTTAGCCGAGGCGATGGCGGCTGGCGTGTACGTTGAAGCTCGCGATCCGGCCGGCCACACGATCGGACAGGCCGTGTTTACCGCCTGGCAAGGACGCCCGTTGCCGCAAGTCGGCGATACGATGATTTGCCCGGTGCTCTCTCCGGGGTACGGGCCGCGCAAGCTGGCGGGCGAAGTCTCCGAACGGCGCTTTGAGATTCAAACGGACGCCGACGGCAACCCCGAAGTCTGGGTGAGCATGATCGTCACGGTGGACGAATCGCGGGAATCGGAGTTCACGCCGCGCGTGCGCGGCGCGAAGCGCTAAGCCGCGCGTCTTGGCGCGGTGATTTGCGCCGCTTGATCCGTGAAGTTCCACAGCTTCCGCACCGCGTAGGGCTTCTTGTCCTGGCACTCGTAGTAGATGCGGGCCGAGACCTCGCCGAGCAAACCCAGCACCAGAAACTGCACGCCGAGCATCGTGGCGAACGCGGATAGCAATAGCAGCGGATTGCCCGTCATGTCGACGGCGCCCGCGAGCTTCATCCACAGCGTCGCCGCGCCGCTCGCCAGGCCGCCGGCGATCGAGAGCAGCCCGATCCCGCCGAAGAGCTTCATCGGGCTGAGCGAATAGCGGATCATGTATTTGACGGTGATCAGATCCAGCACGACGCGAAACGTGCGCCAGATGCCGTACTTCGTGTGTCCGAAGCGACGCGGATGATGCCGCGTGACGACTTCGACGCAGCGCGCTCCGTGCCAGTGCGCCAGGATTGGAATGAAGCGGTGCATCTCGCCGTAGAGTTGCAGTTCGTGCGCGATCTCCCGGGTCATGGCCTTGAGCGTGCAACCGAGGTCGTTGACCGGAAAGCCCGTGACGCGTGAGATAATCCGGTTGGCGAGCCGTGAGGGGAGCTTACGATTCAAGAGCGCATCTTGTCGCTCTTTCCGCCAGCCGTGGACCAGGTCGTAGCCTTCCTCCAGCTTCGCCACCATCATCGGAATATCGGCGGGCTCGTTTTGCAGGTCGGCGTCGAGCGTGACCACGATCTCACCGGTGGCCGCTTGCATGCCAGCGTGCATCGCCGCGGTTTGCCCGAAGTTGCGGCGAAACTGAATTACTTTGACGCGCGGATCGTGGTCCGCCAACTGTGCGAGCAGTTCGCCGGAGCCATCGCGCGAGCCGTCGTCGACGAAGATCAACTCGTAGTCGCGCCCCATGCCGTCGAGCGCCGCGCGCACCGATTCATACAACAACGGCACGTTCTCGACTTCATCATAGAGCGGCACGACGACCGAAATCGAGTTCATGGGATGGGGGGCAGTGAAATGATGAATGAGGAATGCGGGGAAGCTGCTAGTTGCGGATTTCGTGTGAGCGGGTGAGCTGTTCTCCCTTCCATAGGAAGGCGAGGCCGCCGATCAGGCCGGAGGCCATGGTGATAGAGAACCAGAGCAGGCCGAGTGCGACGCCTTGTTCTTCGGTGAGGCCGTCCGGCTGCAGCAACAGCGCGAGGCCCCCTTCGCGGACGCCGACGCCGTTCACGCTGAGTGGCAACGTGGAAGCCAACGCAATGGCCGGCACCGCGACGAAGTAGCTGGCCACGGGGAGTTTGAGGTCTATCCCTTGGCCCAGCAGCCAGACCATCGCCACATTGGTCAACTGCACGACAAAGCTCCAGCCGACGGCGCGAAACACGACGCCGGGTTGGTGATTGTAGATGTTCAGTTCGGCGAGGATAGCGCCGAGTTTAGGGATGTTGCCTAACCGCGCGGAGTTCCAGCGCAGAAACCATTGCCCGACGAGAAATGAAACGAGAGCCACGAGCAGCACGCCGGCGCCGAGAAACAGCGACGCCGACAGTCCCAACTCCCATGAGCGCGCCAGGAAGCTGGTCGCGCAAATGACACAGAGCGCGGTCAATCCGGTCAAGCGGTCGGCCAGCACGGTGCCGGCGGCCAGCAAGCGTTCGCCGGCATTCGAGCCAAGACGCATCGCCTTCACGACATCGCCGCCGATCGAACTGGGCAGGCAAAGGCTGAAGAACATCCCTTCCAGGTACAACTTCTGAAAATGCTTCCACGAATGGCGAAAGCCGACTGCGCGTCCCAGCGTGTACCAGCGATAGCCGCTGGAGATTTGGCTAATGGCATAGATCACGAGCGCGGCGACCCAATAGCGATAATCAAGATGCCCGAGTGCGCTGCGGATGGCGTTGAGGTCGCTTTTGGCGAGCAGGAACCAGATCAGTCCGCCGCTGACGACCAGGCGCAGCAGGAAACCGAGCGGAAACGCGCGGCGCGGGACGGAGACGGGGGGGGCGGCGTCCAAACGAGTCTCGGGTCTTTGGTCGAGGGCCAAGCTATTTTCGGGCATGGTCGTCACCTCGTCCAGCAGTCTGTGAAGACCCCGTCAGGCGGCGGCCGACAATGACTTTCTCATGCGGGCGCGCTAAGCGCGCGCGATCGCACGAGACCACGGCGACGGGCGTCCAGTCGAACGGCAAATCAAGCGGTGCGTCGCCGATCTGATGGAGACAGAAATATTCCCAGTCGTAACTGGTCTGTTCGAACGCCTCGGGCGCCAACGCGCGAATCGGCTCGGCGTAGTAGTAGGCGAACAAGTGATGCACCAAACCAAGGCTCACCAGTTCACGCTGGGCGTCCAGTGGCAGCAGTTGCTTGAGTTGCGCCACTTGAGAATCGGTATCCTGGCTTTGCGCCACGCGAATGTTCGTGATCGGGCCGCTATGCAGGAATCCCACGAAGCCGGCGATCGATAAAATCGCCCAACGGACCCGCGTGGGCGTAATGTCGCGCGCCGCCCGGGCGATCAACCAACCTGCCAGCAAAGTGACGACGGTAAATGCAAACAGCATGGCGGGCGGGTCCGTCGCGGCTTGCAACGGCTGTACGTTGCTCCCCGCCAGCGCGCCCGCGACGACAACCGCCGCGGCCGCCAATGGCAACGCCGCCGCGAAGGGCCAGAGAAATCGCTGCAGTGCATATCCGAGCCGCGCCGGCTGAGCGAGCAGCACGATGCGATCCACCGCTACGCCGATCAACACCGCGGCGCACGGATACAGCGGCATGAAGTAGCGCCCGCGCGCCGTCGCGGCGAACCAGCAGGACGGAAATGTGACCAAGAGCGCGATGCAAAGAAATCGGACCAGCGGCGCGGTGTGATCGAGCCGGCGGCGCACCCCCGGATACGCGTACGCGAGCAACAGCAGCGACCAAGGCAGCATGCAGGCCGCCACTTCAAACGGGTACAAGGCCAGATGCGTCAGGAACGGCTGCCAACTGGATTCGGCGAAGCGGTCGCTGGCATTGTGTGACCAGATCGCATAAGTGCTGGCCCAATCCGTGCGCAACGTGAACGGAATCTGCCACGCGCCGAGTACGACCGCGAAGGTCAAGATCCCCAGCGCATGCCGCCAGGAGAACCACTCGCGAAAATCGCGCAGCGCCCAGAGATAGACCGTTGTCACTGCAACGAAATACACCGGGCCTTGCGGGCCCTTGGCGAGTCCTGCCAGCGCTGCGAGCGCATAGCCGACGACCCACGGCCAGGCGGACCGCGTTGCCGAAACATAACCCGCGTGCCAACACAGCAGCGAGGCCGCGACGAGGAGCGTGAGCGTGCTTTCGGTTTCCGCCAATCCGCCAAGTTCCAAGACCTGAGCCATCGAACCGAACGCGGCGCCGGCGGTGAGTGCGCCAAGCGGCGTCAACCAGCGGCGGGCGTAAAGATAGAGAAGTAAGCATGTCGCAATCGTCGCGAGCGCCGCGGGCAATCGCACGCTCAGCACGTCCATTTCGCCGCGCCAACTCGCCAGCGCGGCGATTGGCCAACTTCCTAGCGGCGGCCGGCTGAGATAGATTTCACCTTGCTGGCGCGGCACGATCCAATCGCCCGTACGGAGAATTTCCGCGGCGACTTGCGCGCGGCGCGATTCCTCGCCCCGAATGCTCAGCCGCGTCAGGCCAGGCAGATAGATCGCGCAAGCGAGCGCGAGGAGGAGCCAGAATTCCAGCTCGCGCCAACAGCGCTTTCGCGCAGGAAGTGAGATGTGGACGTCCCTGTCCATCCAGAAATCCGACTGTGCCATCCGATGGGATTGTGAACGCAAGGGCCGCAGTTTGCCACATAAGTTGGATTGCGGCCAGATCGGATTGGGATGTGAGGATATGATATGTTGGCTCGCAGGAGTCGTTGTCCATCTTCCCAGTTCCCCGCAAACTACTCATACTCGCGGATTCAATTCATCAACTGCATCGATGACTCCCATGCGACTTGTTCTTTGCTATCCGGTGGAAGCGCGTCACGTCCGTCAGATTCACGCCGCGGCGCCGGATTGGGAGGTCGTCGACGCCGGGCAGGAGCGGGTGGCCGCCGAGTTGTTGGAGGCCGACATCTTCTGTGGGCACGCCAAAGTGCCGGTGCCGTGGCCCGAAGTCGTTCAGCGCGGCCGATTGCGCTGGATTCAATCCTCCGCGGCGGGTTTGGACCATTGCCTCACGCCCGAGGTGATCGCCTCGCCGATTCCGGTCACTAGCGCGTCGGGGGTGCTGGCGGACCAGGTCACGGAGCACGCGATCGCGTTAGTCACAGCATTATCGCGAAGTCTGCCCGTGTTTTTCCGCGCGCAGGCGAAAAAGGAGTTCATTCGCCGCCCGACGCGCGATCTGCACCACGCGACGGTCGGCATCGTGGGCTTGGGGGGCGTCGGCCGCCGGTTGTCTTCGGTCCTCAGCGCCTTCAAAACGCGGATTCTGGCTACCGACTGGTTTCCCATCGACAAGCCCGCCCATGTCGAAGCGCTGTGGTCGCCCGAGCGATTGCCGGAGCTGCTCCAGCAGGTGGACTACTTGTTTCTTTGCGCTCCGCTCAATCAATACACGCGCGGCATGTTCAACGCCGCGGCGCTTGCGCATTTGCGCCCGCACGCGATGCTAATCAACGTCGCTCGTGGGCCGCTCGTCGTGGAACGCGACCTGGTGGCGGCGCTCAAGTCGGACCAACTCGCGGCGGCGGCGATGGACGTCACCGAACAGGAGCCGTTACCGGCGAGCAGCGAGCTCTGGGAGCTGCCCAACGTGATCATCACGCCGCACGTCGGCGGTCAATGTGCGCGG
>JAWXBP010000155.1 GCA_034440135.1 Planctomycetia bacterium | reverse complement strand
TAGTCGCGAACGATGGCGCCGAGTAGATTGGGGGATGGTGTTTTCATCGGCGTCGCCTTTTCGGCACATGGGGTGGAACAACCAGCGCGCCGTAGTGATCGGCAAAGCGATTGCTCGCCGCCGTGCGTAGCGGTTCGATGAACTGCAAGTAGTAGTGCGTGGACGACACGTCGCCGTGCCCCAGATAAGTCGCCAGTAATGGCAACTTGGCCCCAACATCGGCGCCCATTCGATACCAGCGCAAAAGGGCAGTGACTGCGAAACTGTGTCGAAAATCGTGAATCCGCGGTAACTTGCCATGCGCGGTGACGATGCGGCAATCCTTGAAAAGCGGCTGCAGGCAGAGTTGTAGAGCGGAGCCCGTATAGGGTCGTCCACCTTGTCTGGCATTCCAGATGAGCGGCGTGTCCTGCGAGGCGGAAAGGTTCTGCCTCGATCGAACCACGAGATAACGCTCAATCTCCTGGGCGATGTCGCCGTTGACCGGAAGGAGGCGGGACTTGAAGAACTTCGTCTCCCGAATGTGGAGTGTCGACTCTTGGCGGCTGTAGTCGCCAAGGGTGAGCTTCAGCAGTTCTCCACGTCGGATCCCGGTGGTGAACAGCAGGACAATCGCGAGCCGCAATACCTCCGGGCGAAGCGGTGAGTAGGGATGCCGCTTCACATCGGCGGTCGCATCAAGCAGGCGCGCCACGTCAGTCTCGGAAAAGATGTACGGTATGAGTCGCTGATGGTGTGGCGGGAAAGTGCTCGGATCGGGAACGAAGCATTGCGGTTCGGTACGCCGTCGATAGAGACAGAAGTTGTAGACTTCAAACATCCACGCGCGGCGGACACCGGAGGCAACGTGCTCATGAGTCCTGCACCAAGCCTTAAAAGCGTCGGCATTCAAGTCGCGGCACTTTCCGGCATTTAAGCAGCGGTCCATCGACAGGAGCGTATATGTTACGGCAGAAAAACGCCGCCCCAGGGCTTGCTTGAGGTCAACATACCTTCGGAGGATGGGAGCAACGACGGATGAAAACGCCGGAGGTTGCGCCATCACTGCCCCCCTTTGGCTCGGATTCCAGGAACAGCCAGAGACACTTCACGGAGGTCACCAGTCGCGAGGCGCAGATAAACGGACGTGCTTTGTGCCGTGCGATGGCCGAGTATGTCACCGATCGTCTTGAGCGGGGTTCCGTTCTTCAATAAGTGGACCGCCAGCGAGTGGCGAAGGCAATGCGCGCCTTGAAGGGGGATCTTCAGGCCACTATGACGCACGGCGGACTGAAAGACCTCCACAATCGCCGTGGGCTTCAGCAAACCCATCGGAGCGCGCATTCTGAGGAAGATTCGTCGGTACGGCGCGGGCGGAGGAGTGCACTTCAAATGCCTCACCAAGGCGTCCAAAACTTCGTTGGTCAGAGGCAACTCCAACGGCGCCGAGGTCTTGCACTGATGAACTCGCAGGCGGCCCTGCCTCCAACTGATGTCGTCGAGGGTGATGGCCACGACCTCGCTGGCGCGCAGGCCATAAGTCGCGATCATGAGCAGCATCGTGTAGTCCCGCAGGCCCATCGCGGATCCGGTGTCGATGGACTTCAGAAGTTCTATCACCAGATCCCAAGGAAGAGCACGCGGGAGCTTTTCCATCTGATACAGCCGCGGGGTGTCAATCTGGCGATCCACTCCGACAGGCGCTCTACCGTCGGTTGCGAGATAACGCAGCAGACCGCGGACGACGGCAACCTCGTGTTGAAGGCTGGCCCGGCTGATCCGTTTACCGACTTGGCCAATGTATCCTTCTATGTCCTTGGCCTGGAGTGAATCGAGTGGCGTCTCCTTCGTTCGGAGATGATCGAGAAAGCAATGAGCCGCATATCGATGGTGCGAAACGGTAGAAGCCGCGAAACCGCGGACATCTCGAAGGTGATCAGCATACTCCTCACTCAAGACCACGGCTCGGGAACTTGCAGACGCCGGCGCCGATCCGCCCGCCGTCAAGACGGCCGCTGTTATCAGATATCGCTCTACCGAAAGCGCAGTTCCAGCACCATTCGGGAAAACCTTCATCAGATCGCGCCACGACGCGTGGATTGCCTCGTGAGTCAGGCTCGCAATGTCGCCACTGTGACGTCGGCGCAGAGCGGCGTCAACATGGGTCAGCATATGGATCGCGCATCGCCGCGATGTCAACGTGTAGCCGCTGGCGATGAGCCAGTCGTCAAAGCCTTCGGCGATTGCCCCCAGAAGCGGCAATGTCCGAACTTTGTCATGAGCCCTGGGAAGAAGGGACTGTAGCATCGGTACCTCACAGAATGGGATTCGATCGCCGAACTGGCGACCCTCCCGATGCTACCGCCTAAATGTGGAGTCGAACGCCCACGGAAGGCCCATTTTGCAGCCTTTCAACGATCAACTCCACATTTTTGACAACTTCACATTAATAGAACAGAATCGTCGGAAACTCGAGCAAGTCGAGCCCCGTCTGCACCAGCTTGGGGTGGCAAATGCAAACCTGCATTCCGTTCTTCAGTTGCCGCTC
>JAWXBP010000154.1 GCA_034440135.1 Planctomycetia bacterium | reverse complement strand
GGTAGGCGACTACGAGATTCGCCCGGACTTTGGCGATGCCGACGGCGAACAATCAGCGCCAGCCGACGCAGCCGCGTTGTTCGCCAAGCCAGCGGCGGAAGCGGAGCCAAGCAAAGACGAAGCCGATGCCCGGTTGGGCGCCGAGGCCGCTGCGCCCGACGCGCCGGTTCGCCGACCAAGGCGGCTTACCGCGGGACGCTTGGCCGCGATCGGCGGCATCATTGCATTGCCGGTCGCCGCACTCGTGGCGTCGGCGGCGATGAAACAGTCGTTTGAACCAATCTATGTTCCCGCGCCGCCGGCGCCACGGCAGAGCGGAGCGCCGATTCTCGACGAGGAGCTTCGCCAGCGCATGGCGCAATTGCGCGATTCACTCAACCAGGTCAGCGCCGCAGGATTGCCAACGCTGAGTCCGCGACTTTGGGAGGCGGATCAGAATGAAGTGGAAAAGGCGCGGGAACTCTCGTTGCAGTTTCAATCCCGCACGTTTTGCAGCCTGGCGGACCGCCTGGAAGTCCAACTGGCCGAACACCTCAAGCTATGCGCCGATGCGATCCCCGTTCGCGCTCATTTGGACCGCTGGCGTGCGCAGTTGGATCACATGACCAATTCGCGCAGCCAGTTGATTCACGACCATCATCGCTCCGGTTGGGACGCCTTGCGCGGACTGCTCGACGCGGCAGAGCGCAGATTCGCCGAACTCAAAATGCAGGACACCGTCGGGAAACTACAAGAACTGGCTGTGTCCTACGAACAGGAATATTGGAATGCATTAGCGGCGGCCATTTCACGCGCCGAATCGCCATCCGTGAAGCTGGAATTCCTGGCGCAGCTCGTACTGACCAACAGGGCGACTCCACAACAAGAACAGCTCTTTGGCGAGATCGCGCGCGCGAACCAGGCATTCTGGCTGGAACACGCCGACGCCGCGATCGCAGGCAGTTCGTCGCGCGAGGAAGTGTTCGGCAAGGGCGAACTCGCCGCGGCGCTCAACTCGCTCGATCAGCGAAAGTCGACCCAAGCCTGGTCCGAGGCGCGACAAGCGGCGCGGCAGACCAGCGATGCGGAAGCGCGATCGGAGTGCTGGGAAAGATTGCTTGAACTCGCAATGGATTTGCACCAGCCGTCCGCCGCGGACGCCGTGCTCAGCGACTTGGCCGAGAATCCGCCTCCCAAGCATTCCCTGGGCCGCATTTTGGGCTATGCACTGATCTCCTCTGAAAGCGCCGCCTGGGGACGCTTGGCGCCGAACTGCTTCGGGGACTCCAAGGTGGCGCCGGCATCGATGCTCGAGACGATGGCGATCGCCGTGCGTCATTCGGGCGATTACACATCACTCAATCTTGTCGAGACCGTGGCGTCTGGCAAGAGTGATTGCACTGAACAATTGTGCGAACTTGCCATGGCGGCCGCGGAACGTGGAGACCGAAGCGAGTTTGAGCGCCAGATGGATCAGTCGTCGATTTCCCAATCGCCAACCACCGTCGCTCACCGCTTAGCCGGACTTGCATTGTTGGGCGAGTACGAACAAGCTCTCGAACGCCTTGCGGACCTCTTGCCTGGACACGACGAATTTGTCGCGCTCTACGCGGCGTTGGGCGCGGCTCGGGCAGACGACGAGGCGGGCGCGACGCGCGCTTTGGCTTTCGTTTCACCGGAGAATCTGTATCGCGTCCGCGTTGTCCGCGAGTTGGCAAAACGACGACCTCTACGTCAGGCCGGGCACGCGGCCGCTGCTTACCGTTGGGCCAGCACGCTCCCCACCGCCGCCGAGCGATGCGCCGCCTTTGCGTGGCTACACGCTGCCTCGCACGATGCCGCTCCCGACCCGACGCCGGCGGCATCCGCTGGCGCCGTGGCCTCAGCTTTTGGGAAAAGCTGGCGTGGCGAAATCGCGAACTTGCAATCGTCCGGCAATGAGGGTGCAAGCACGTCGCGCGTCACGATGCTCACAAGATCCCCCAGCGATCAGAAACAGACCGCGACGGTCGCCATCGACGCTGACACAGTTGGCTTGGGAAACTCTATTTCCGACCGCTGGGTTTGGATCGACCTTGTCGATTCCCGCGCCGACGAATCCCCTCGTCGGAATGCGGCCGCCGCCGACGCATGTTACTTGCTATTCCGCGCCGGCGAGCGGCTGCATGGCTGGCGCGGGCGCTGCAAGCCCGGCTTCGCGCCCAGTTTGGCGTCAATTGACGGCATCTTGCAGTTCGAAGTGGGCGGTACGCCGACGCAGGATGAAGTCGCCGAGCTCGTGTCGCGCGAAGAGGAGCACGCCTTCGCGGCACTAGCCTTCGCCGACAATCGCGCCAAGATCGAGATCTGGTCGTCACAGCCGCCGCGAGAATTGCAGCCGAATCAGCAGGTCGGCCGTCCAAGATTGATTTACGTCCGTGTCGAGGGGACCAAGTTACAAACGAAACTCGTCGGGCAGGCCGTCGACGAGATCAACGGGGCGCTGCCTCCCGGTTTCGCGCTCGCCGTCGACAAACAGCCCCTGGTAATTGGAAACACGTCTCGGCCGTCGCGGGGGCTGCTGGCCGTTCATTTTTGTCCGCTGACTTCGCATCATGCTCGAGCCAAGGCATTGTACGGCATCAATGACTGGCCAATGGGGGTTGAACATTATGGTCGGCCGATGCACTCGCGCGACTCGGCAATCGATTACGCCGCGATCATGGTTGATCCGGAAAAGCTCAATGAAGTGGAGCTACAGCCCGCTTTACTGCAGGACTTGCTCAGGGCGCTGGGCGTCGGCAGCCGCACTAGGCTCTGTTGACGATTCGGTCTGCTTCAGGTTAAACACTTGCGGTCGGAATTGGAATTCCGATTGCACCCTGGAGGCTCGGATGCCATGCGG
>JAWXBP010000153.1 GCA_034440135.1 Planctomycetia bacterium | reverse complement strand
GTGGTGGCGATCCCCGACGCTTCCGGCGTCGGCGGCACGGTGACCGTCCCGCGCTTCTCCATTGATGGTGATCTTGGTCTCCTGGAAGCGCGCGGCGGATCGATTGCTTCCAATCTCCGCGCCGGGCGCGTCGGTGCCGTCCGCGCGACGACGCCAGCTACCAAGAACAGTGCCGGCGTCGTCGAAGGCTTCTTCAACGTCGAATCGATGAATCTGCTAGCCACGGTTGGCAGCGACGTGACGGCCTCGCTGGTCACGACCGACGCCGCCCACCAGGACTTGATCGTTGATGTCCGCCTCGACGAGCTGGGACGCGGCGGCAGCATCGAGAGCCGGCATAGCTTCCACATCGCCGGCGGCGTCGAGGCGATTGTCGCGCATCAAATCGATCTGCGTCTCATTTCCGGCGGAGTGGTGGAACTCATCGAAGCGGTGGCGGGCGTTGACAATGCGCCTGGCAAACTACATGGCGACTGGACCGCCCAGCGGTTCGAGATGATTCGCGCGGTAGGGAACGATCTCGAATTCGAAATCTATCCGCTGGACGCGAGTATCGCGCCATCGTCTGGCGCACGGTTGGAACCAAGCCCACCCGGTTGCTCGGGAGACGGGTGCCTTTTCGTGGAACTGCTCAATCCAGCGGCTCCCTTTGCGCTAAACTTCGCGGGACAAGCGAGCGAACAGAACCCGTTGGAGCTTGCCACGAGTTCCTTCGTGGCCGTCGTGATCGGCGAAACCAGTCTTGACGCCGGCGCAATTGGCGGCCCAACAACCTGGAACGGACAGCCGCTCACTTACGACGTGTCTGACGATCGCTTCGAGATTCGCGATGGTCGCCTCGTTCTTAAGGATGGAATCACGCTGCTGCCTCGCGGGGCCGCGTCGATTCTCGTAATCGTCAACGCGTCGTCGCCCGATGGGGTCCTGCAGCTCACGCACGATTTCACGATCGCCTTCGACGCGGTGTTCGCACTGGAAGGCGACGCAGACGGCGACGGGCGAGTGGATCTGAGCGACCTCAACGCAGTGCGGAATCATTTCGGCCAAGGCGTTTTCGGCGGGTCTCGCGTTCCGGGAGATACGTTCCCATTTGACGGGCTGGTGGACCTCAATGACCTGAATCGCGTCCGCAACCAGTTTGGCGAGGTGTTTCAATTGGCGACTATTCCAGGAGATACCAATGCGGATGGGCGGGTCAATCTCGTTGACCTGAACAACGTCCGTAACTCCTTCGGCGTCAGCGGGACCGGTGCGATTGGAGACTCGAATAGCGACGGAGTTGTAGACCTTGAAGACTTGAATGCCGTTCGGAACAACTTCGGGGCCGTTCCAGAATCCGCGGAGATGAACTCTGTCGTAATCCGTGGGGCGCGCCAGTTTCCCTCACGGCGACCGTCCCTGCCGTCTCCGAGTTGCCAGGCGAGTGACGCTATTTTTGCCATGCTCGATCAAGAAGACTCGCGCGGAGCGTTGCGCCGACCTCTCGTATACAATACGCCTGCGAGACGTTCAGGTTCTCCAGCGGTGCGTCGTCTGACGAGCGTCTGGAAGGAGGCTCACAACCATCACCGGCCGCACAGCTCGCTGGGTTACTTGACCCCCGGAGAGTTCGCGGCCCGCTGAGTTGCTTCCGCTCCGGGATGCGTCTCAACGCCGGCTACGCCGTCGCCTCTGCCCATCCCTCCGTTCCAGCAGCACAGCAGTCTTACCGCACCGTTACCTTCATAACGGGTGGTACAGGCATTCGTGGCTGGTCAGGATCACGCTAGCGCTGTTTCGTCGCACAGCAACGTCACTGCAGGATGCAATTGCAGAAATGACGCTGGGAATTGGGACGCAATCTCGCCCTGCAACAATCGAGCGAGTGCAGCGCGTTTGTTTTCACCGGAGACGAGCAACAATACTTCTCGTGATTGCAGTAGGTCCGCTATGCCGAGTGTCAGCCCGTGCGTTGGGCGCCGGCTGCTTTGGCTGAGCATCGCGTGCGTCATTGACGTGTCCGACAGTTTCGCCACGTGGGCGTGGGGCCGTAGGAATGCGTGCGGTTCGTTGAAGCCGAGATGGCCGTTGAGCCCCAGCCCGAGGGCGCAAACGTCAATGGGTCCATGTTGTCGCAACCAGGCGGCGATGCGCTGGCATTCCGCCTCCGGTTCCCCGTCGCTGGCGAACGACACGTAACGATCATCAAGCGACAACGGTTCGACCAGCACGCGCCGCAAGTGAGATTCGCAGGTCGCCGGGTCGTCCATTGGCAGCCCGCCCCACTCGTCGAGCTTGATCAGACGCAGACGCGCGCAGTTCAGTGGACTTGCGGCAAATTTATCGGCCAACAGTTCGTACGCGCGATTCGGCGTAGAACCGGACGCCGCGCACAGCAAGGCGTCGGGGCGCTGGCGAATCGCGTCGGCGATCCATTCCGCGGCGCGCTGACTCATGGCTTCGTGGTTTGGCAAGACGATCGGTTCGATCACAGCGTATCCTTGCTTCGTGCTACCGTCGCGGCAGCTGCGCCGATCAATCCCGCGTCCGCGCCAAATGCAGCGGTGTGAAAGGCAAGCTCGCGATGCAGGTCCGACCAGATAAGTCGCCGCGATTCTGCTTGCACGAGATCTCGATACCAATCGGCCGCTGCGCCGAGTCCGCCGCCGATGACCACGATTTCCGGATCGAGCGTGTTAACGAGAAATGCGATCGCGGCGCCGAGTGCTTTAGCTGCGCCATGGACGACCCACAACGCGTCGCGATCTTCGGCTTCGGCGAGGCGGAGTACGGCTCGCGCATCGCCGGGAAAGCCGGTGCGACGTTCGCACAATCGCGCCGCGAACGCCGGGCCAGCCGCGAATTGCTCGAGCGTTTTGCCTGTATATACGTTTCCGTCGTCCTCGAACCAGGCGATCGGACTGCTGGCGAAAGTGCCGGTGAGGCCGCGCGCGCCCGTGTACGGAACGCCTGCGATGACCAACGCCGCGCTAATCCCTGTGCCGACGGTGACGTAAAGAAACGAGCTCTTGTCTCGACCGGCGCCAAAGCGACCTTCCGCCAAGGCGGCGGCGCGGACGTCCGCCTCAAGTGTTACCGTGAGCCCTGTGGCTTTTTGGAGCGACTCAGTCGGGGCGAGGCTGAGCCAATCGATCGTCGCGGCGCTTAGCACTTCGCCGCGCGGACTGACCAGTTCCGCGAGCCCCACGCCCACCGACCGCGGAACGGCATCAAGCCGTTGCGATTCTTCCAGGAGCGACGCGGCGATGGACAGCACGTCGTCCAGCACGGCTTGCCCGCCGCGCTCGGGCAAGGTCGGCGTGAGTCGCCGCGCTAGGACAGCGCCGTCGTCGAGACGTACCAAGCCAGCGGCGACTTTCGTGCCGCCGACGTCGACACCGATGGCGTATTTTCCGCTGGCTTCGCTCATAGTCGTTGACAATAGCGACGGCATGGTCGCCTTTCGCTCCGCGAAAGTGCGCCCTTTCGCGGAGCGAAAGGAGCGCTGAATTAGTGCGCGGCCTGGAGTCCTTGATGCAGCGCACGGATATAGGCCGGGTTGCAGCCGCAACAGCCGCCGGCGAAACGGAGGCCTTCTTGTTTTGCGACGCGGCCGAATTCCGTGAATTCGCGGCGCGAAATTTGGATGGTTTCGAGATCATCCGGAAACGCCGGCAGCCGCGTGAAGCTT
Source organism: Planctomycetia bacterium (assembly GCA_034440135.1). NCBI lineage: Bacteria > Pseudomonadati > Planctomycetota > Planctomycetia > Planctomycetia bacterium. The sequence goes on along the minus strand of JAWXBP010000153.1, from coordinate 25,473 downwards.
TGGCATTCGTTGTTGGTGTGGAACGCTGCCGGTTGCGCCGCGATGGGCACGCTCGTTGCAGATCGCATCTCGCGCAACAGCGGGAGCATCGTCCTGGGTTCTTGTTCGCAGTTCGCGCCAACGGCGATGGCCCCAAGGTCGGCCATGGCTTTGGCGCATTCGGCAGGCGTGAATCCGTCGGTGCATTTCGTGATCAACGGACGAAAACTCATCGTCGCCACGGCCGGCAGACTCGCCTCCGCGGCGCACTCGAGCGCAATCTTCATTTCCGCCAAGTGAAAGAAGGTTTCCAGGATCAGGAAATCGACGCCGGCGTCTTTGAGCAAGCGAATTTGCTCGGCGATGTGGTCTCGCGCTTTGCCGAGCGATTCCATTCCTTCGCGCTCCACCAACTGGGTCCGCGAGACGCTGCCAGCCACGAGCGCGTGATCGCCGGCGACTTCTTTCGCCAACTTCACGGCCGCGGCGTTGATCGATTCCGTCTGCGACCCGTAGCCGGAGCGGTTGAGCTTTTCGCGCGTGCCGAAGAACGTGAGCGCTTGCAGTACCTGCGCTCCGGCGCGGAGGAACTCGCGATGCAATTCGCGCAATGCATCGGGCTGCTCGATCGCCACTTCGGGCGTGAACTGCCCGCTGCCACGGCCCGTGCCGACCTGCTCGCGCCCGGAGCCGCTGTCGACATACCCGCGGCGTTCCAGTTCAATCAAATAGCCGCCGTCGCCGAGGACGACGCCGGACTTCATCAGTTCCACGATGCTTTTCATGCGAGAGTATCCGTCGCTGGCTCCGCGAGAGGAGCGGGTTTCGCGGCAGGTTCGTAGGTCAGCATGGCCACGGCTAGGAGCGCGAAGGCGATGCCAAGACCCTGTCGCTGGTTAATCGAGTTGTTGAAATACCAAAGTGCAATCGGCAAGCTGATCAAAGGATACAGTCCGGCCAGCGGCGTGATAATGGCCGCGCGGCCGCCGCTGGCGAACGCGGCTAGGACCGCGAGGTTGCCTAGGGCCAGCGTCAGGCCGAGCGTGAGCACCAGCGCCCAGTGTTTGAGGGACACGGCCGCCGTCAGCGGTTCTCGCCAATAAAGGATCAGTCCGATGGGAATGAACGCCAGGTGAAACCACAGCGCCGAGTACGCGCCGCCGACGTAGTTCGTCGCCAACTTTTGCAACAGCCCGGCCGTTCCCCAGAGGCCGATCGGAATCATGGCCGCGAGCAACCAACTGTTGATCAGGCCGGATTCCGATTCCTTCGACACATTGAACAAGTAAATCGCCGCCATCGAAAGTACGAGTCCCAAGAGTTGTACGACGTTCAGGCGTTCCCTGAGCAGCACGACGGCCAGCAGCACCGTGACCAGGGGATACATTGCCGCCAAGGGCACGACTGTCGCCGCGTTTTCACCGCGACTCAACAGATCGAAGTACGGAATGTTCCCCAGGCTGGAACAGACGCCCGCGGCGAGTGAGATCCACCGTCCGCGGCGTTTGTTTTCGCTGCTGGCCGGCTCACGTTGAAACGGCAAGATGCAGAGCAGCGGTAACAAGCCAATCGTGCAGAGGGCCTGTTGTTGCTGCGCCGAAAGCGACGTCCCGATCTCCGTCGGGATTACCGCCCAAACGCCCCAGCAGGCGATGGCCAACAGCGTCCAGAGGAGCCAACGGGGCATAGCGGACTCGGATAGTCGCCTTTCGCTCCGCGAAAGGCGACAGAGACGAAATGGTGCTACGAGACGATCGGCCACTTGAACGAGGTGGTGAGATCGATGCGGCGGCCGGTTTTTTGCGATTCACGCGCGGCGCAGATGATGTCCAGGACGTGGATCGAATGTTCCGGCGTGAACAGCGTTTCCTTGCCGGTTGCCAAAGTTTCGGCTACGAGCGATGCGCCTTGCTGCCAGACGTAGTCGTTCGGCTCGTCGCAGTTGCGCTTGATTTCGGGGGCGTCCATCGTCGCCAGATCGACGGCCAGCGGGGCCCAATCGTAGCCGACCAGGCCCATGAAACCGTGCGAGCCGACCATCGAAATCGTGTGCCGGACTTCTTTGCTGCCGTCGTGTCCGTGCGGATTGAAGTAATTGAACCCGCTTTGCACGTGCGAGAGGACGCCGTTGCCGTGGTCGAGAATCAACATCGCGTTGTCCTCTTCGGTGACTTTGATTGTTCCCTTGCCGTCGATCTTCCGCGTGGGCGTAACGATGTTGAGCATCGCGACGACCGATTTCGCCGGGCCGAACAAACCGGTGAGGCTCGTGATGTTGTACACGCCCAGGTCGGGCAAGCTGCCGCCGCCGACTTCGTAGAAGAACGATGACCAGTGCGGACCCTCGTGACCGTAGTCCGCATGTGCCGCCGCGACGCGGCCGAGTTTGCCAGCGCCAAGGGCTTTGGCCATGAACGCGAACTGCGGGCTGTTCACCGCGGTCGGGGCGCCCCAGATGCGGACGCCTTTTGACTTGGCGAGCGCCAACACCTCTTGCGCGCCGGCGACGGAATTACCGATCGGCTTCTCGCTCCAGACGTGCTTGCCGGCTTCGATCGCCTCGCGATTCAGATGCTCGTGTTCCTGCATGTCGGTCGTGTTGACCAGCAGGTCGAACTCGACCCCCTTCAACATCTCCTTGATGTGCGGGTAGCGATTCGCGATCTGGAATTCATTGCCACGATTCTCGGCGCGCTCCGGCTTGATATCGCAAAGGCTCACGACTTCGCCGTACGGGCACTTCGACAAGTGCGGCAGGTACGCCCCGGAGACGCTCCCACAGCCGATGAGCCCGATGCGGATTTTTTTCGTCGCGTCGGCTTGGGTAGCCGCCGTCGAGGGTTGCAGCAGCGAACCGAGGGTCAAGGCGGCGCCGGCGGCGGCCGTTTTGCCGACAAACGTGCGGCGATCCAGATCGTCGGATGGCATGACGTGGGCCTGATCAGAGTGGGGAGATGTGGGCGAGAAAAGCGTTGTGATAGGATGATTGTCGATTGCGGCTCCCCCGGATGTCAAGCTGTTACCGGAGGATGGTCGGGCCAAATGCGCTCGGTTACCATAGAGTGGTCGCCGCCGCCCTCGCCAGCCTCCCGCCTGATCGCGATTCCGCATGAAACCGCTGCTGCTGACGCTCTTGCTGCTTGTCCAGGCCACGGTCGCTTTCGCGGCCGAACCGAGCTTATATGCCCGCGAAAACCTGGTCGCCTGGTGCATCGTGCCGTTCGACGCCGCGCGGCGCGGGCCGGAGGAACGAGCGGCGATGTTGGAGCGCATGGGAATCAAACAATTCGCCTACGATTGGCGCGACGAGCACATTCCGACGTTCGACGAGGAAGTCGCGGCGTGCGCGCGCCACGGCGTAAAGATCACGGCCTGGTGGACGAGCGGGCCGGAATTGAACGAGGTGAACCGCCGCATTCTGGATGTCGCGCGACGGCATCAACTCAAGCTGCAGTTCTGGGTGATGATGGGCGAACCGGCCGCGCCGGACCAGGCCGGCAAGGTTCAAGCGGCGGCAGAGGCGTTGCGGCCGTTCACGGAGGAGGCCGCCAAGTTGGATTGCCAGGTCGGGCTCTACAACCACGGCGGCTGGTTCGGCGAGCCGGAGAATCAACTGGCGATCATCGAAGCGCTACGAATGCCCAACGTCGGCATCGTCTACAACCAGCATCACGGGCACGCGCACGTCGATCGCTTCGCCGCGCTGCTGGAAAAATTGAAACCGCATCTGTTGGCATTGAACTTAAACGGCATGGTCCGCGACGGTGAGGCCAACGGGCAAAAGATTGTCCCGATCGGCGCGGGCGAGTTGGATTTGGATTTGTTGCGCACGATCGAGAAGAGCGGTTATCGCGGACCTATCGGCATCTTGAATCACACGGAACTCGACGCCGAAGCGAGGTTGTTGGATAACCTCGACGGCTTGGAATGGCTCAATCGACAACTACGCGGTGAGGACGCCGGCCCGCGGCCGACGTATCGCAGCTACGAACCGCCTGCCGTGCAAAGCCAGAACGAAGTGCAGCAAACGCTTGAACTGCTGGCGAACGCGCGGGTGCTGGGCAACTTTGCGCGCGGGGCGGCGGTGTTCGCTTCGACGAAGTTCGCTTGCAACGCTTGCCACAAAGTCGGCGTGGTGGGCGGTACGATTGGTCCCGACTTGTCCTCGGTTGGCGTTTGCCTCCGACCGGAAGAGATCGCGGAATCGTTGCTGTGGCCCAAGCGGAAAATCAAACCCGGCTACGAGGCCACGGCGATCGCCACGAGCGCCGGGCATTTGCATCAGGGATATGTCACCGGTGAAACCGACGAAGCGCTTGATTTGCGCATCGCGGCGACGCAGGAGATCGTCATCGTCGCCAAGGGGGAAATCGAGGAACGACAAGAGATCGGCACGCTGATGCCGGACGGGCTGGCTGAGGCGATGACCGCGCAGGAACGGCACGACGTCTTAAAATTCTTGCTCGATCTGGGGCGCGGCGACGGCAGCGCCGCGGCGGCGATGCTGGCGCATGCCCATCAACCGGCGGAGTTCGAGTACGACTTCGCGCCACTCGAACCGAACGCCTGGCCGCATCGCGAGCAGCCGGTGAATCGCGATCGCTTGTACGACTTCTACGCGAAGCAAGCCGAGCATTTTCGACAGGCGCCGAATGGCTATGGGCTACTTGCGCCGTATCCAGGCATGGACGGCGGACGCTACGGACATTGGGGCAATCAGAGCGAAGCGACCTGGGCGGACGACCGTTGGAACGCAACCGACCTGGGATCATTGCAATGCGGCGTGTTCCACGCCGATGAACTTGTCGTGCCACGCGCCGTATGCGTACGCTTGGGCGAGCGAGGTGAGTTGGCCGCCTGCTTCAACCCGGATACGCTGCAGTATGAAGCGGTGTGGGACGGCGGCTTTGTACGGTTTTCGTCCGTGCGGCACGGCTTCATGGACGGGTTGTTGATCGATGGAAAGCGACTTGCACACACTCCTGGTGAAAAGCCCGCAGCGCCGTTTCGCTATCTCGGCTTTCACAGATACGGGAAACAGGTGCTGTTTCGGTATCGTATCGGCGAAGTGGAATACCTGGATGCTCCTGGGGTGAATGAAGGAGCGTTCACGTGCACGGTGGCGCCGCTCAATCAACATCCATTGCGCCATTTGATTGCCGGCGGTCCGTCTCAATGGCCGCAGGAATTGACGACGCGCGGCGAACTTGGAAGCGAATCGCCGTACGCACTCGACACCATCACCGTGCCGGCGGAAAACCCGTGGAAGGCGCCGATGTTTTTCGGCGGCCATGATTTCCTGCCAAACGGCACGGCGCGGCTTTGCACGATGCAAGGTGATGTCTGGAACGTCACTGGATTGGATGGTGATTTAGGCACGATCACTTGGCGACGTTTCGCCGCCGGATTACATCATGCCCAAGGCGTCGTGGTTCACGACGGACAGACTTATGTCTTGGGACGCGATCAAATCACGCGTCTACACGACCTGAACCAAGACGGCGAGGCGGACTATTACGAGTGTTTCAGCAACGTTTACGCCACTTCGTCCGCCGGGCACGATTTCATCTGCGGCCTCGAACGTGATGCCGAAGATCGATTTTACGTCGCGTCCGGCAACGAAGGATTGCTCCGCATCAGCGCCGATGGACTGCAAGTGGATTGCCTGGCGCGCGGCTTTCGCAATCCGGATGGATTAGGCTTATTCCGCGATGGCTCGGTGACCGTGCCGTGTTCGGAAGGGGAATGGACCGCGACGTCGATGATTTGCCAGATCCCGTCGCGCATGGGCGATGCAGCTTCAACGCTTCCGATCGATCCTGCCACTCCGCCGTTCTATGGCTACGGCGGGCCGCGAACAGGCTTCGCTCCGAATTTGCCTCTAGTGTATTTGCCGCGTGGTCTAGACAACTCCGCCGGCGGCCAACTCGAAGTGACGAGCTCCGCGTGGGGGCCGCTCCAAGGCGCGGCGATTCACTTTTCCTACGGCACAGGAAATCACTTCTTGTTGCTTCGCGACGAGACGACGGAAGGGCCGATTCCTGGACAAGTGCAGGGCGCAGTCGTGCCATTGCCCGGCGATTTTCTCTCCGGCGCGCACCGCGGGCGATTTGCTCCGCACGATGGGCAGCTCTATGTAACCGGCATGGGCGGTTGGGGGACGTATACGATCGCCGACGGTTCATTCCAACGCGTGCGATTCACGGGCGCGCAGGTGCAATTGCCGGTCAAATACTCAGTGCGAAGCAACGGCATCCTGGTCACGTTCAGCGAGTCACTTGATCCAGCGACCGCGACCATCGCCGAGAATCACTTCGCACAAGCTTGGAACTATCGCTACAGCTCCGCTTACGGATCTCAGGAGTTTTCCATCAGCCACCCGGACACGCCGGCGCATGATCGCATGGCAATTGCGTCGGCGCATGTCTTGCCGGACGGCAAGACGCTGTTTCTCGAAATGCGCGACATGCAGCCGGTGAATCAACTGCACTTGCGCCTCAAGCCGGACAGTTCGCACGCGGTCGATATGTTCCTCACCGTGCATGGCTGGAGCGAGCCGTTCACGGAGTTCCCCGGCTACGCGCCGCGCGAACATGCTGCGTTGCCGCACCCGCTGTTGGCCGACCTGGCGCGGCTCAACCAGCCAAAACTGCCGAACCCTTGGCGAGAATCGATCGTCGGCGCGCGGGACATTGACGTCGCCGCCGGCAAGAACCTCACGTTCGCCACGTCATCCTTCACCGTCCGCGCCGGCGAACCCCTGGCGGTGACGTTCACAAATCCCGACGTCGTGCCGCACAACTGGGTGCTGTTGCGGCCAGGTTCGATGCCGCGCGTGGGCGATCTGGTCAACAAACTTGTCGCCGTGCCTGAGGCGGCGGCCCGGCAGTACATTCCGGAAACGGATGACGTACTCGCCTACGTCGACGTCACGTCGCCGGCAGAACGCGAGACGATTTATTTCACGGCCCCCACGGAGCCGGGCCGGTATCCGTTTATCTGTTCCTTTCCGGGACATTGGATGGTGATGAACGGACAAATGATCGTCGAAGCTGAAACGCCTTAGTTCAGTACCATTACAGCCTTCTATTGCGCATGATTTACAAGATGCAATACGCGTTCCTGTCGCTTGCGATCGTTGTGAGCTTCTTGGCTGCACCCGTGCGCTGTTTCGGCGAAGGTACGATCGCGGACCAACTCACGGCGGAAAGGGCCGAGTCACTGGCCGCCGCCGCGCGCCGCGATGGGGACGCCCGGCGCGGCGCGATTGTGTTCCACTTGCCGCAAGCAACCTGCACGCGCTGCCATGCCGTTGACGGTCATTCGCCTTCACTTGGCCCCAGCCTGACCGCGAGTAAGGAATCGCTCGACGACACGCAGATCGTCGAATCGATTCTGTCACCGTCCAAAGCCATTCGCAAAGGTTACGAAACCGTGACCGTCGTCACCAAGGACGGGCGCACGTTGACCGGCGTGTTAGCGGAGTCGACGGAGCAAGCGTGCAAACTTTGGGATCCGGCCGGCGGCGGCGCGCAGATCGTTGTGCCGCGCGACGAGATCGAGGAGCAGGCCGTTTCCGACGTCTCGCTGATGCCGGAAGGCGTGGCGAATCAGCTCACGAGCCGGCAACAATTCTTGGACTTAGCGCGTTACCTATTCGAAATCCGTGACGGAGGACTTGCCCGTGCGCGCGAATTGCAGCCACCTGCGTCCGCTTACGCACTGCAGATTCCGGAATACGAGCAGCACGTCGATCACGCCGGGTTGATTCGGGCGCTTGACGACGCGGCGCTCGAACGCGGTCGCGCGATTTACGAGCGCGTCTGCCAGAACTGCCACGGGACGGCGGAGCGCGCCGGTTCGCTCCCGACGTCGCTCAAGTTCTCCAGCGGCGTGTTCCGAAGCGGCTTCGATCCGGCGGGCATGTATCGCACGCTCACGCACGGCTTCGGGCAAATGACGCCGCAGACATGGATGGTGCCGCGACAGAAGTACGATGTGATTCATTTTGTTCGCGAAACATACCTACGCTCGTTGAATGCGTCGCAGTACGCGGCCGTGGACGACGATTATCTGGCGAGCTTGCCCACGGGGGATACCTTCGGCCCGGAACCGATGACGATCGAACCGTGGTCGGCGATGGACTACGGGCCGACGCTCACGCACACCTACGAGCGCGGCGATGACGGCACGAACTTCGCTTATAAGGGCGTGGCGGTGCGATTGGATCAAGGCGCCGGCGGCGTCGCCCGCGGCAAGGCGTGGATGATTTTCGACCACGACACGATGCGCATCGCGGCCGCCTGGTCCGGCGAAGGCTTCATCGACTGGAACGGCGTGCAATTCGACGGGCAGCATGAGATTCATCCGCGACTCGTCGGGGAAATCGCGTTTGCCAATGAGACGGGCCCTGGTTGGGCGAATCCGCGCACCGGCAAGTTCGACGACGACCAACGTGTCGTCGGCCGTGACGGGCGTCGCTACGGGCCATTGCCGCGCGATTGGGCTCAATATCACGGCCAATATCAGCACGGCCAGCGCGCCGTCTTTTCCTATCGCGTCGGAGACGCCGAGATTCTCGAAATGCCGGGCGGGGCGTATTCCACGGGGGAATCAACGATGTCGTCCGCGAATCCGTACTTCACGCGTGCGTTCCGCATTAATGCACATGAGCGCGAATTGCGATTGCTCGTGGCGACGCAGCTGGTCGAAGGCGCGCGGATCGAAGCGGCTGGCGATCGCGTTCGCTGCGGGGCCATCGTGTCAGGTCTTTCGCGGCGTATTCCCGGATCCAAATGGTATTTGGATGGACAGCGACTTTGCTTGAGCATTCCCACGAGCGACGTTCCGCAGCGGTTTGTGCTGTGGGCTGCGTCGCGGGCCGAGATCGCCGCGCCGTTGCTCGACGATGCAGCGCCGGATTTGGACGCGCTCACGAACGGGGGTCCGGACTTATGGCCGGAGCGGCTGACAACAACCGCGCAAATCGGATCGAACGAAGGCCCGTTCGCCGTCGATACGCTCGTTCACCCCGAGGCGAACCCGTGGCTCGCGCAGATGCGTTTCACGGGTCTCGATTTCTACGACGACGGCGACCGTTTAGCAGCCTGTACCTGGGATGGCGATGTCTGGGTGGTCAGCGGATTGTCATGGCTCTCAACGACGCCAACGGCGACTCCGTATCCGTCGGCAAATCTGCTAACCTGGCGGCGCGTGGCCACCGGGCTGTTTCAACCGCTCGGAATCAAGATCATCGACGGCGTGTTGCACGTTACGTGTCGCGATCAACTCGTCGTACTGCGCGATCGCAACGGCGACGGCGCCACCGATTTCTATGAGTGCCTCAACAACGACCACCAGGTGACCGAGCATTTCCATGAATTCGCGATGGGTCTGCAGACTGACGCCGACGGCAACTTCTACTATGCCAAGTCGGCCCGGCATGCATTGAAGGCGATCGTGCCGCAGCATGGGACGCTGTTGCGCGTCAGCCGCGACGGTTCGCGCACGGACATTCTCGCGAACGGCTTCCGTGCCGCGAACGGCGTCTGCTTGAATCCCGACGGTTCTTTTTTCGTCACCGATCAGGAAGGCCATTGGAACCCGAAGAATCGCATCAATTGGGTCACGCTCGATCCCTCCGGCAAGCCAAAGTTCTACGGCAACCTGTTCGGCTACCATGACGTGACCGATCCTTCCGACGAGCGCATGGAAAAGCCGCTCTGTTGGATCACCAACGCGTTCGATCGCTCGCCAGCGGAACTTGTATGGGTGAACAGCGAAAAATGGGGACCGCTCAACGGCCGGTTGTTGAATCTCTCCTACGGCTATGGAAAAGCCTTCGTCGTCCCGCACGAGCACGTGGACGGAGTGATGCAAGGAGGCATGTGCGAATTGCCGTTTCCGGCGCTGCCGACTGGCATCATGCGGGGTCGGTTTCATCCGCAGGACGGGCAACTCTACACCTGCGGGATGTTCGCCTGGGCCGGCAGCGCGATCCAGCCCGGCGGACTCTATCGCATCCGCGCGACCGGCCAGCCGATGCATTTGCCGGTCGGATTGCACGCCACTCGAAGCGGAATGCAAATCACCTTTACCGAGCCGTTGGATGAGGAAGCAGCACGGGAACTCTTGAACTATCAGGTAACCACGTGGTCGCTCAAACGCACCGAGAACTACGGCTCGGACCATTACGGCACGAAGCACGTCGCCGTCGAGTCCGTTCAGGTCTCCGCTGATCGGAAAACCATAACGCTACTGATGCCTGATATTCAGCCCACGTGGTGCATGGAGATCAACTACTCGCTCAAGCTGGCAGACGGAGCGCCATTTCTCGGCGTGATTCACAACACGGTGCATCAATTAAGCGAATAGCCTCCGCCGCCGCGGTCTACTCCAACTCGTGAACGTCGCCGAGCACGCCGCGCGGAATGCAGACCGTCAACACGGTCAGCTTGCCGATGGCTTTGTGCTTGACGCCGCGCGGGACGTAGACGACGACGCCTTGGTGCAGTTCGATCACCTCGTCGTCCAGGATCATCGTTCCCTGGCCGTCGATGATGTAGTAGAACTCGTCGGTCCGCTCGTGGTAGTGCAGCTTCGCGTCTTGAATCTCGACGTGATGCACTTCGCCCGCGGCCTCGTCGCGCTCTTCCACGAGACATCGAATCGTCCCGCAGGTCTCCGCCCAGGGCGTCGCCTCAGCCGGATCCCGCCGCAAGCATTTGGTTGTAGTCGCCATCACCACCTCCTATTTCAATTCAAGAACCCGACACCTGAATCCTCCCGCTCTCTCCCTCTCCGTGCCTCCGTGGTGCATCCGCCTAAAGTCTGTCCGGATCGATCTCCGCCAGCAAGATATGCCCGCAAGGGACGAAGCCAGCCCGTTGCAGCGTTCGGCGCGAGGCGACGTTCGACGGATTGCAGCGCGCCGAGGGAATGCTGCCGCGCTCATAGCAATGCCGTTTGAGTTCTTGCACCAAGAAGGCGCCGACGCCACGGCGGCGAAACGATTCGGCCACGTGCATGTAAATGTCGCCGTAGGGGCGATTGTAGTGATAGAGAATCCCGCCTGCCGCGGCGACTTCGCCATCGACCGTCGCCAGCCAATCGGCGTCGGCGTCGAGCTGCCTCGCTTTGATTTGCTCAACGTCGTTCGGCCGAGCGCGGCGCACGACGGCTCCCGGTAATAAATGTGACGTGGTCACGCGGTCATGAAACAGAATACTGTCGCTCTTGATATCGCGTCCGAACAGATGGAGCATCGGCGTGATCAGCGGATCGTTCGACTGGATCTCCATGCGCATCACTTGCGTGGCCGCGACCCAGGCACAGAACAGATCGAAGATGCGGGCGCGGTGCGCGGGCAGGACGTAGTACTCAAACAGCGCCGGTTTGCCTGTCCACGGGCCGCCGACGCAGACGGAACCGTACCCGACCGTGGTCTCGCCCGCTTGCAACAGATACGGCTCCGTCCAGCCTGGTCGGGAATGGAGGGAATCATGAATGATCTGACAGTTCATCTCCTGCCGGTAGAGATCGCGCCACGGCAGAATGTCTTGAACGGTGGCGGCGACGGCGGAAAAGGGCATCGTGCAGGTGTCCACAACGCGAAATCGAGCCGAATACAGCGAGCGAAGTCGCATTGTAACGATGTCCCGCCGCGGGGGCGAATCGGCTGAAAACTCGACGGCGATGGTGTATCCTAGAGGATTGTCCGCCAGCCGACCCCTGCCAGCAGGTTGCCGTAAGTGAAGCCGATTCTGGGTTACTGCACCAACGTCCACGCCGGCGCCGATTGGACGACGACCCAGGCGAATCTGGCCCGCTATGCCGTGGCCGTCCGCGAGCGCGTCTCGCCGCAGGAAGCCATGGGGGTCGGGCTTTGGCTTTCCAACTCGGCGGCGGAGTCGCTCGGAAACCCAGCGGCGGCCGAGAGTTTTCGCGTCTGGCTGGCGTCGCACGGATTGCGTCCCTTCACCGTGAACGGTTTTCCGTACGGCGATTTCCATCAGCCGGTCGTGAAGCACCGCGTCTATGAGCCGAACTGGTTCGACCGGCGGCGTGTGGAATACACCAAACAACTCGCCACGCTGCTGGCGGCGTTGTTGCCCTCGGGCCAAGGGGGCAGCATTTCGACGTTGCCGCTGTGCTGGGGGACGCCGGCGCCGACCGCAATTCAGCTCGACCTGGCCGCGGCGCATGTCCGTGAAGTCGGCGAACATTTGCACGCGCTCCGCGAGACGACGGGCCACGAGATCGTCCTCTCGATCGAGCCGGAGCCAGGCTGTGCGATTCAACGCGTAGGCGACGTATTGAGTTTCTTCCATGAGCAGCTCTGGCAGAGGAAAACCCCCGCCGAAACGTTGCGACGACACATCGGCGTTTGCCACGACGTTTGTCACAGCGTCGTGATGTACGAGGAGCAGGCCGACGTATTGGAGCAGTATCACCGCGCCGGCATTCGCGTCGGCAAAGTTCAGGTCTCTTCCGCCGTGACCGTCGATTTCGCCCGACTTGCTCCGGACGAGCGGCGTCAGGCGATCGAACAATTGCATGGCTTCGACGAGAGACGTTATCTGCATCAGACGAACATTCGTCAGGCTAACGGGGAAGTGCGGTTTTACGAGGATCTGTCGCAGCCGCTCGCAGAAGTCGGCGACGCCGTGGCGCTGACGAGCGAATGGCGAATTCATTTCCACGTGCCGGTTTACGTGCAACGGTTCGGGCAACTCCAGGCCTCTCAACCGGCGATCGTCGACGCGCTCGGCGCATTGCGGCGTTTTCATCCCGACGTGACCGACTACGAAGTCGAAACCTACGCCTGGGGCGTGCTGCCGGCGGAACTGCAGCAACCGAATCTCGCGGCCGGCATCGCGGAAGAGATGCGCTGGTGCGCCGCGGCGATGCGCACCGCCTGAGAAGAGTTTGCTTTCCGACGTTCCGTTCCGCTATGCTGGCCTGCGGAACAATGATTCGAGGCAATAACTTCGCGAGGCTCTCATGTCCGCTCGCACCGTGCTCAGCCCATGGTCTGTTTCGCTGCGGGAACTACTGCTCCTCGTGGCCTTAGTCGGACTGGCCTGCGTCTCGCTCAAATTCGCCAACGACTGGTTCTGGATCGGGCTCTCCACCGCGGCGATGTTGCTGTTCATGGCCGCAATGGTCGTGGCCTTCATCGATCGCGGGTCCCGGCAGGCGTTCGCGATCGGCTTTGTGCTTTGCGCCGGCATGTACGCTGCGGCCGTCGCGCTGGCGGCGGCCAAGAATGGGCGGGAATTCGATCCCTACGCCGGTTCATTGCCGACGACCAAGCTGATGCGCTGGCCGTTCGAGAAAATGGTGCTCGTGGAGTACCTGGTGATGGACGCCAACATGCAATACGACCAGTCCATGCGCTTCCGCACGCCACAAGAAGCGGCGACGTATCGGGCGACGCTCGGACTCCCCAACATGATGGGCGGCATGGGAGGCGGTTTCGGCGGCGGCGGCTTCCCGGGGGGCGTCAGCGGCACGGAGACGCCAATGCGAGAGGACTTCCTCGGCGTCGCCCACATCTGGTGGGGACTGCTGCTCGGCTACTGCGGCGGGCGATTTGCGAAGTTGGTCTATGTGCGCCGCGAACAGCGATCACCGGACACCAGCGCCGCCTAGGGCAGCAATTCCGCGACGGCAATTTCGCCCACCTGCTTCCCGCCAAGCAAAAGCGGCGCCTTCTCCCCGTGCATGAACACTTGCGACTTGCGATATGCCGGTTGCTCAACGTCGCCGGTCGGATCACTGAACACTTCCAGCTGGCGGCCCTTGAGGTTGAGAATCCAGTACACAGGAACGCCGGCTCGGGCGTAAATTCGGGCCTTGATCCCGCGATCGCAACGCAACGACGAATCGGCGACCTCAACGATGAGTTCGATTTCCTGGCCTTCGGGGAACCGATGAGCGTGATCGCTCATTTTTCCACGCGTGAAAGCACAATCGGGTTCCGGGCGGCTATCGGAAGTCGCAATCCCCATTTGCACGCGGACATAATGGTCCGCGGAGCAGAGTTTCCGCAACGCTTCTTCCGTTTTGAGAATGCTGTAGTCATGCTCGGGATACCGCACCATCATTTTAATAATCGCCCCTTCCAATAATTCCAGTCGCTCATCCTCGTCCAAGATGCCGGCCTGCGCCATGCTCATATATTCATCCGGCGTAAACCGGCGGCTGGCGAGAAACAACTCAGCCTGCTCCGCGAGCGGATCACAGATCGCATCTTCCAGTTTTGTTTCTACGATCGTTGCCATAATTGAGTTCTCCTCTGGTGCTTCGTGCCTGACCGGCGCTACGGCAACAAATCCGCTACGGCGATGTCCCCCACCTGCTTGTCACCAAGTACAAGGGAAACGTTCTCGCCGACTTTGAACACAAGGGTCTTGAGATAACCGGGTTGCTCCGCTTCGCCGGTCGGATCGCTCCACACTTCCAACTGTCGCTCGGGCAGATTCACAATCCAGTAGATGGAAATTCCTGCCGCCGCGTAGATTCGCGCCTTCGTCGTGCGATCGATTCTCAATGAGGAATCCGACACTTCGACCACTAGCGCGATCTCGCTCGCCGACGGATGGTGATCGATATAGTGCCGTGTTTCGCCGATGACGATTGTGCAGTCCGGCTCAGGGACACTTGCGCCGAGTTGGATGGAAGATTGAACGCGAAGATCATAACCGGCCGGTAATCGCCGATCGAGCGCTTTGGAGACGAGTCGCAGTGCTACCTCGTGCGGCGGCACCCGGGTCATCATTGGAACAATTAGTCCTTCCAAAAGCTCCAGGCGTTCGTCGTCACCGAACATGCCCAGTGCGATCAAGCGGACGTACTCGTCCACAGTGAAACGCCGCGAACGCAGCTCAGGCGCATCCGCCGGGACCTGGAGCGACGAGTTGGGAATGTCCGCGATGGCCATCGTTTGTCGAATTGAGGTGACGGGCTCGATCTCGCTTACTACTATTCTGTGCCGCAGGTCCACAGCGGTCAAATCGACAACCGCTCGCTCAGAGCGTTGCGTCGGGCCTTATGGGGTTCGCTCGGCATCCCCTGCCAGGCCACGCCGGCCATCACCACGTTAATTCCGGAACCGATGCCCAAGAGGGACACCCGGTCATCGCGCTGGAGCCAGCCTTGTTCGATGCCCATCGCCATCGTAATTGGCAGTGAGACGCTCCCCATGTTGCCCAGGAAGACGACGGTTGGAAAATCCATCACGGGGTCGAGTTGCAACGACTCGAACAACAACTTGCGATGCGCCGCGCCAACTTGGTGGCAGAAAGTCTTGTTGACGTCGGCGCGCTGCCAACTCGCCTCTTCCAGATGGAAATCGAACGTCCGCCGCGCGGCCGCGACGCCTTCGATCAACAGCTTTTCGCTGTCCGTATCCATCAACGGGGCCATGCCGGAGCCGATCGCTTCGTCGTGGCCGTTGTGGCAAAGCTGATGATGCGCCGTGTACGCTCGCGCCGTGCCGGACGTCAAGCGGTTGCCCAACTGGCTCAATTCTTTGTCCACCAGCAACATTGCGCAGCTGCCTGATCCGATCGTCAACGACGCCACAGCGAGTTTCATCTGCGCACGGGTCAGCGATGTATCCCGATTGAGTTGATCGATCGTCGTCTCCACCAGCGGCCGGCTGCTTTCGGTGCCGACGACCAGGCCGGCGCGAATTTGTCCAAGTTCGATCATATTGGCGACTTGCAACATGCCGTTCAACAGCCCGAGGCAGGCGTTGGACACGTCGTAGATCGCGCACTCTTCGGACAAGCCCAGACCATGATGCACGGCGCAAGCGGTGGCCGGCTCCAGATGATCGCGGCAGACCGAGCCATGCACCAAGGCGCCGATGAGACCGCGTTCGATGCCAGCGGCGGCGATCGCTTTTTCGCCGCTCTCAATGCTCTTCGCGCTGGGCAGCGTTCCGGGAGCCCAGAATCGTCGCTCACGAATTCCCGTCATCAATTCCAGTCGCCCCTCGGGCAACCTCAATCGCTCGTACAAGGGCCGCAATCGCTCTTCGATCTCGGCCGAGGTGACGACTTCATCGGGAAGCGTGTATCCGAAGCTTTCCAAACAGACGTTTTGGTAGCGCATAGGGCGGGTGTCAGTGAGTCTTATTTCGCGTGGAATCGCGGGGATAGTGCGATATTCGAATCGCGGCTGCAAGTCCCTGCTTATTCTCCCCTGCTAACCGCCGATCGTAAACCCATGCGCGCCAGCAGTTTCTGCTAGCACCGAGGTGCTTGCCCAGGTTGTAGGGGTCGGCAGGATTCCGGGTACCAAATCGCGTGGGGCGCTTGCGGCTCAATTCCTCAGGCGTATAACCGCCCCCGTGGCAAGTCGCACGTCAACGGATCATTACACGTTGCGGCTTGCAGATCACGAGACCACTGACGATAGGGACGTCAACTCAGGACCAACAAACCCAGGACGGGTGGAACGAAACGCCGACGCTTGGCGGCGACGTCACGTCAGGGAATTGACGGGACGAACGCCGATCGGCCGGGCAAGTTCGAGCCGCATGAACGCGTGCTGGAATCTTGCAGCGCCCCAGCGGTCTCACCAGGTTCGGCGCCTCAGCTCGCCTCTCTTGCGCGCGTCTCCCGGGACGGTCTCAGACCTACGCGTGACGAGTCTTTTTTCGAACACAGGACGTGTTCCAAGAAAACAAAGGAGTCGACGATGTCGCAAGCCAAGCCGCTGATCGGAATCAATGCTGACTACCGGGCCGCCAAGAAGGACGCTCCGGCCTTCAGTTTTCTGACCGCGGGATACTTTGACTCGGTGGTGGCCGCGGGGGGGATTCCCGTCGTCATTCCGCCGTTGGCCGACGAAGACGATCTGGAACGCGTGCTCCACATGCTGGACGGAATCATTCTGACCGGCGGCGCCGACCTGGACCCGCGCCGCGACGGTTTCATGCTTCACCCCTCGATTCGTACGCTCGACGCCCGTCGCGAAACCTTCGATCGCATGCTGGTGCAAATGGCCGCCCGCAAGCGCATCCCGGTGTTCGGCATCGGCGTCGGCATGCAGTTGTTGAACTTGTCGCAGGGAGGCAATCTCTTCCTGCACATCCCCGAAGACCTCCCCAAGGCGGTGCCGCACAAGGATCCGATCGATCCGGCCCACCGTCATGCCCTCGAAGTGGTGCCCGGCTCGATCATGGAACGCGTGTATGGCGAAGGAGAAATCCGCGTCAACAGCATGCACCACATGGCCGTTGACGAAGTGGCGCCGGGCTTCCGCGTCACGGCCCGTTGCCCGGACGGCGTGGTGGAAGCGATCGAAAGCACCCAGGACGCCTGGTTCGCTTTCGGCACGCAATTCCATCCGGAAGCGGACAGCGCCTCGGCGCTCGACCTGCGCATCTTCGAAGAATTCCTCGGCGGCATCCGCGGCGAAGTCGTCGAATCGGTGCGGCTGGTCGCCTAGTTCTTCGCGACCATCGAAACACTGCGTGTGAGTTTCCTCCGCCAGCTTTTGGCGGAGGGAGCTTGCCGTGGGTTTCGAGCAGTGCGGCCGAGGTCACAGACCTCGGCTACAGAAGGGGCGAGCCTAGCGTGCTCGCGGGTGCGCTTTTTCATAAGCCGCGCGAAGGGCGGCCGTGCTGACGTGCGTGTAGATTTGCGTCGTCACCAGGCTCTTGTGGCCGAGCAATTCCTGCACGCTGCGGATATCCGCGCCGCGATCCAGCAGGTGCGTGGCGAAGCTATGCCGCAGGGTGTGCGGCGTCGTGCGCTGGTCGAGGCCGGATTCGCGGAGGTATTTTTCCAGCAACCGTCCCACGCTTCGCGTGGTGAGGCGTTTGCCCAACCGGCTCACGAACACCGGCGCGGCCAGTCCCTGTTTTTCTCGCGGATGCAATTTGCGTTCGCCCAGCCAGACGCGCAATGCCCTGGAAGCGTGCGAACCGATCGGTGACAGGCGCTCACGGCGTCCTTTTCCACGCACGCGTAACACGTCCGCCGCAAAATCGAGATCGCCGTCGTTCAGTCCGACGAGTTCGCTGACGCGCAAGCCGGCGGAGTAGAGCGTTTCGAGTATCGCCCTGTCGCGCAGTCCGCTGGCGTTAGCGACGGTCGGCGTCTCCAGCAGGCGGCCGAGTTCGTCGGATGAGAGAAAATGCGGTAAGTGCTGGCTGCGGCGCGGCGTCCGCAAGGGCTTGGCCGGATTGCTCTTGGCCCAACCTTCACGCTGGCCGAAGCGAAAGAAGCTCCGTAGCGCCGCCAGTCTCCGCGCGATCGTTGTCTTGGCGTACTGCTGTTGGTGCAAATGCGCGAGATAGCCGCGCAAATCCAGCGTGGTCACATGCCCGGCGTCAGGAGCATGTCCGCCGTAGTTTTCACCCAGAAACGTGGAGAGATTCGCCAGGTCCTCACGATAACTCTTCAACGTCAACGCCGAAGCATTCCGCTCGGCATTCAAATACTGCAGAAACCGTCCGACTTCGGTTTGCATGGCAGGGTGCGATTTTCACTTTACCGCGGAGGCGTCTAGGAGTTTGAAGTTTTCAGTTTTCAGTGTCGCTTGAATGCTCGTGTACTGAAAACTGAACACTTCAAACTCGCTACCGTCCGACTCTGCGTGTCAAAGCGCCCAACGCCTAGCTTTCGTCTAAATCGCTCGACATCGGCAATTCGAACCGCGGCCGCGTCGCGGCCTGTTGCTGCTTGCTTTCCTGGCGGATTTTTTGGCTCAGCACCGCCGCGTCGTACCAGGAGAAGCTCAGCTCCGGGTTCGAGGCGAAACGGCCGAGCGTCCGCAGCGTTTCCGCGCGGCTGTGATCGTCGTACAGGAAGACGTAACGTTCGTCTCCCTTGACCAGCGCCAGAACATTGATGTCTTGCGTCACGTGAGTTCCTTGCTTGCGTCAAGCCGCGACGTTGTGTCGGAGCGATCCTTCGCCGCCGTTAGCTACTCATCGGCTTTCCGGCCACCGCCACACCACTCGCGATTCTCCAGCGCCGCCTCGCGCCGAGAGCATCTCGCTGATGTGCATATGGCAGCAAAACCGCGTAAAATCGTCCGTGCGTTCCAAGTAAGCGCGCCAGTCGCCGGCGCGTTGGTCGTTGCGGAAGTAGTAGTAACTCTCGAGCGCCGTGGTAAAGTCGGCGTCGTTGCCGTGATAAATCCGCGTATGCTGCAAAACCGGCTGCGTACTCTCATCGCAATCCGGACAGTCCACCGTCGGCACGCGCGGTGCGAATCCGCGCGGATCCGGCCAGGTCTCCGGCAAACCGACGCGCTTGCCGTCGGCGGCGAACATTTCCTCCGCGCCACTGGCGTGGACTACGCCGTCGGGCGAGTTTGACGAGTCTTCCGTCTGTAGCTCCAGGGGAAGCGATTCCGTCGGCGTTTCCGCGGGCTTGTAAGCCGGCGTCTGTGTTTTGAGCTGCTCTTTCGCCAACGCCATTTCCGCCTCGAACACCAGCCGATCGGGGATGTATTCCTCTTCGGTCGTCCCCCAAGGCAGCGCGTAACCGGGCGGAATCGGGTGATAGCAGGGATTGGCGGAATACCACTCCACCTGCATGCCCATCCGCGGCGGATAATACGGCGAGAAGTCCGTCACCGCGCCGATCACGATCGCGTCGACTTCCAACAACTGCGCTAGCCGCCGGGCTTCGCTGGGACTGGCAAGCTGAATGTTGTGTTGCTGCATCGCCGCTTCGACGACGCCCATCGGCACGACTTCAAAGCCGGGCACCGCTTGCAACTCGTTGAAATAAGCCAACGCCACACGGCGGCCGTCGACCGACCGCTCGCTGCTGGAGTTAAAGAAGGGGGCGACGGCGACCTTGGCAAGCTGGGGAAAGGGATTATGCACCTGCGGCTGCCGCGATGGGCGCGGCGCGATGGCGCAACCGCTTGCGAGGCCCAACAGCAAAAATAGCCAAACGGCGCGCATGGAACGAAGCTTCCTCAATCGGGAATGCGTCGCCCCCCGGCTGCATTCGAAAGGTCCGCGCCGCCGCAAGGCAACGGAACGAGACCATACGGCCGCTCTTATCGTCAGAAATTGCCCAGTCGCTGGAGACGAAATCGGGCCGTTGAGGTGAATCGTCCGTTTCTGGGGTTCACCACGGAGAACACGGAGAAGAGAAAGAGGGAGAAGCGAGCGGGGGCAAGTCGGTAGGGCGGGCCGTGCACGGGATAGAATTCAGTCGAAAAGTTCGGCGTCGCGCACCGATCGGCGACTAAGTACACCCGCATAAAGTTTGATGCGGGGTGCCACTGGCGGCTTGTCCGCCAGTGCTGGAGTTGGGCTTGCTAACGAGATCAAAACCGCACTGGCGGACAAGCCGCCAGTGGCACCCATCGCATTATTTCTTCTGCGTGTGCACTTAGAATTCGAGACGTAAGGCCCGCCGATTCAAACTGAAAACTGAAAACTTCAAACCCCGTTTACTAGCACGGCAATTTCGCCCAATTCACGAATTCGCTAGCAATCTGGCGATAGCACGCCAGCAGCGGCTTTTCCGCGAGTTGCGGCCAGGTTTCCAGCATTTTTGCCAGACCGGCTTTGACGTCGGGGTCGTGCGTTGGCTTGCGCTCCAGGTAGCCGGGCACGACGGCGTCGAAGCCTTCGTGGAACTGCCCCAGGCTGGTGAGGAATTTCTCGCTCATCCGCACGCCAGGCGTGAGATATCCGCCGATCGGCTCGTCCGGCTTCGCTTTCAGGCCGAGCGCTTCCGGCGTCACCGCTTGCATCTGTCGCAACGCGCCGTCCGCGGGATTCAAATGCGCCACGTAGCGCGGAGCCCAGAGAGTCAGGCTCCCGGCGTCGACGATCTCCGCGCGGCCAAACATGAAGGCAATCGTCGACGTCCCGCGAAAGCTCGCGACGATCGGCAACGACTGGTGCGTGAGCGGACCGAGCATCTGCCCGGCGTATTGTCGAGCACGGCTGACCAGTGCGCCGGCGCCAAGGCATTTTTGGGGAGCGGTTGCCATCTGCGGTCTCTGTATTTAGCAGGTCGTCTGGTTCTGGTTGTCTGTAGCCGGTCTCTGTGAGGCCGGACGTGAAGGGCTATGTCACGTCCCACGCGCCAAGGTCACAGTCCTTGTTGTTCCATACATTTCTTCCAGCCATTCAAAGGCAAACACGAAAGACACGAAAGGCACGAACATCTTGTAGAAAATCGGCTTGAGCTGCAAATTCCACCAGGACATTGGGTGGGCTGTGGGACCACCGTAGCGTTCCAAGCATGCCAAACGTTCGTGTTTTTCGTGCCTTTCGTGGTTCCTTCCGAGGTGTGTAGTACAACGAGGTCACAGACTTCGGCTACAGACGTGCGTATCTACTTGTTTTGTTCCAGCCAAGTAAAGAATTCTTTGCCGAGCGTTTCGTAGTACGGCTGCAGGGGCTTTTCGGCCAACTGAGCGAACAGCTCGCGAAATTCCTCAATCGCCTTTTTTGCGTCGGCGTCGGGGGCGCGACGTGCGGCGAACGATGGCAGCACTTGGTCATAGAGTTTCCACAACCGTTCGTACGCGGCGATCCGCTCTTGCGGCGTCGCGAATGACGGGCCTTGATGCATCCAGGCGTCGCCAGCTGGCGGCAATTTGATGCCCGCGGCGCGGACGTCGAGTTCCTCAAGGGCGACGAATTTGCCAGTGGCGTGGTCCGCGATCAACTTGTGCGACGGCGGCATGACGTAGACGCCTTGTTGCGGAACCACGCGCGTTCCATAAGCCAAGCGCACGATCAGCAGTTTCTTTTCCACGATCTCCGGAATGGGCAACGAGTAGACGGTCTCGTCGGAGAACATTTCCGTGTGAGCACCGATCTCCTGCACGATTTCCTGCATTCCCATCGCCGCATCCCCTTGGTCGTCGGCCAGGCCGCGACTGCTTAGTAGTATGAATCCAATCAGCAACGCGCCGAGGCCGCGGAACATGCTCGCTACCAAATTGGGTTGTTGGTCACTACGAACGGCACCGGGGCCTGCCCGCCAGCCGACGCCATGGCGGTGCGACCGTTCAACGCGGTTTGAAACTGCGCCGCGGTGACCGTCACGTTGCATTGGCCGACGCCGGTGTCGTTGTAAGTGACTTTGGTGATGTTCCCGTTGTCGTCGTATTCCATGCCGGTGACGGTAATCGCGTGCGCGCCGCTCTGCGTGCCCCAGCCGGGCATGCCGTTGGTGTCGATGGCCGCGATCGCGCCGCGCCCGTTCGAGAGTGAAACGCCGAGATCCGCGACTTGCGGACCAGCTGCCGTAGTTGGCAAGGTGGACGCCGGTACGCCGTTCGCCGCTAAGATTGCAACGCGGCCGTTCGCGTTGGTGCCGCCGCTCATCCAGGCCTGGTTCGCCGCGGTGACGACCGTGCCGTTGGACGTGCTGCCGATCGCCGGCTGGCCGGCATTGCCGCTGGCAATCGACTGATTGAACAGCGCTTCTTGCGAGACATTCGAGCCGTTCGCTTGGTTGATCAATTGTCGCGCGGATTCCACGCCGCAATTGTTATAGCTTTGCCCGGCGGTGTTGGCCTGCAACGGGGCCCCGCCAGGAGTCGTGGAACCCGCCGGGGGCGTGCGCCCGGCGGCGAGATTTTGGCACTGTTGGTTCCCGACGCGCGGATTGCCCGTAGTGCCCGAAAGGCCGATCAATACCGTCGGGCAGCATGGCGGCATGATCACCGAGCCGGGATGCGTCCCTTGATCGGTGAGCCGCGCCGCCGGCATGCCGGAGATTGGCACCGGGAACGCGCCCTTCAAAATGGGATTCGGCAATGGCGCCGGACTGATGCAGATACTCTGATCGCCCATCCGCGCGGCGGGCTTGCCACCGATCACGACCTGGATCGCTCCCGGAGGGACGATCGGCAAGCCCGGCGGCGGCGCATGCGGCAACGCCGCGGGCGTCGCTTGCGGCACGGCGCAAGCGATGGTATCGCCGATTCTCGCCGCTGGTTGTCCGCTCATGGCCTGATCCTCGTATCGGAATCTCGTAAATAATTCGTTCGATCGATCGTCCGTAGCGCTAGCGAGAGAGAGGAGCTTGCTGAGAGCTTCCTGCCCTGACTCTCGGCGACGTCAACTCTCCCTCGCTTGCGCTACGGGCTAGTGTTTGCAATTCAATTGAATGCTAGGTGTTAATTTTGACCATCGGGCCCTTGATCGTGATGATGCCGCTGGCGTCGATGTTCACCTTGCCGGCGCCGGCTTTCATCGTGACGTCGGTGCCGGAGATTTCGATCTTGCCGTCCTTTTTCATGACGATGCTGGCCGCGCCGGTCACGATTTCAATCTCATCGCCAGCGTCGATCTTCAGTTTCTTCTTGATCGACGCGGTCATGTCATCGCCGGCGGCCAGCTCGTACTTGCCGCCGATGGCCTCTTCCACGGCGCCGCCGACCGCGATCGCCATGGCGCCGCCGACCGCGTAGTTCATCGCGCCGCCCACGGTCACCGTGCGAACGCCGCCCACGGTGATCTCTTGCGCGGCGCCGACGGTGATGGAGTCGTTCACCCCGACGACATGCGTGCGAATGAGTCCTACGGTCAACGTGTCATTCATACCGATCGTCTGTTCGCGGTTCTCACCGACCGTCAGCGACTCGTTCTTGCCGACGGTCTCGGTGCGATTGACGCCGATCGAAATTGTTTCGTTGACCGACACGCTACGGGTACGGTTGTGCCGCACCTTTTCGCGCAAGTCGTGCTCGATCGTCGTGTCCATGTCGTACTGGCCATGGACGCGGATCAACTCCTTGCCGGGCGTGTCGTCCATGATGAATTCGTTGTAGCCGGAGCCTTTGTAGGTCTTCGACTTCATGCCGGAAATGACTTTGTTCTTTGCATTGTCCGGCCCGTCGAGCCCATACGGCGGCATATTCCCGGCGTTGTACACCCGGCCGGTGATCAGCGGGCGGTCGGGATCGCCGTCGATGAACGAGACGATCACCTCTTCGCCGATGCGCGGAATGTCGATGCCGCCGAAGCTCTTGCCGGCGTGGACCTGCGAGACCCGCATCCAGCAGGTCGTCTTGTCGTCTTGCTTTCCTTCACGGTCCCAGTAGAACTGCACTTTCACGCGACCGTACTTGTCCGTGAAGATTTCCTCGCCCGCAGGGCCGGTCACCACGGCCGTTTGCACGCTTTGAATCAACGGCTTCGTGGTGCGCCGCTCCGGACGGAACACGACGCTGTCCGGGATGCATTCGAACTCATTATGATAGGGCTCGACCTCGGCTGACGCTTCGTTAGCGTAGCTCGCCTCGCTCTGCGCGGTGTGCACCACGCGGGTCAGCACGTAGCCTTTCCCCTGTTCGCGCGACGAGTGATGCCCCACCAGCTTGAACTTGCCGCCAGGCGAGAATGAGCGGCACTGCCCCGCGCCGCGCACCGTGTCGAAGGCGACCTCTTCTTCTTCCATGCGGACTTTGACGTTCGCGTCGCCGTCGGCGCGGACTTCGTAACCGCCGGGGTACTCGTACTGTTCGAATTTTGAGTTGCCATCAAGCTTGACGACGCTGGACGCGTTCGCCATCAAACTCGTCGTCGGGGTTTCGAAGTTGTAATCCGTCTGCGCCCACTTGCCAGTGCGGAATTCGTATTGATGCTCCCAGTTCCAGATATGATCGGTGACGTTGCCCTCGCTGAGCTTGGCGCGGAACTCGACGTCCTTGTCCTTAGCGTCCTTGAAGGCGTCCTTATGGTCGCCAAGCATCAACGTGTGCTTGCCGTTTTCGTGCTGGAAGTAATAGAAGATGCCTTCCTCTTCCAGCAACCTCGAAACGAATTGAAAGTCGCTTTCGCGGTACTGCACGCAGTAGTCCCAAGTGGGATGATTGCCTTGCAGATCGAACTTGAAGTGCGTGAAGCCGAGATCGCTAAAGATCTGCTTGACGATGTCCGGCGCCTTCTTCCCCTGGAAGATGCGGCAATCGGTGGTTCGGGTCAGAAACCAGAGCCAAGGGACTACCTCGGCGCGGTATACGCTCAGCCGGTCGCCGCGACCGCAATACGTGAAGCGATTCACGAAGCCATTGAAGAACCGCGGCGAGCCATCGGGATAGTCGGCGCGAAACGTGACGTTCTTGCCGACAATCCCCGGCGCCGGCAGCCCGTCGTCCTCAGAAAGCAGGTCCAGTTTGAAGTGAAATAGCCGCGACATCTCCTCGGTCCCACTGAGCCGCGCCAATAACAGCGCGTCGGGGCCCAGCGGCGTTTCCAAACCTAAGCGATGCTCTTGCTGTTTAAAGGGGCACATGACGGTTAGCCGGTCGATGTCGGTGATGTGAATCAGAAGTTTCGTTTCGCGACCGGCGCCAACAAAAACGCCGGGCAATGAGCGGGCGCCCATTCCCGGCGGTCGGCGTGATCCCGCGGGGGATCACGTGATCCATTACTTTGTCAGTCGTTGGCGCGAACGACCCGACCGACGCGTACGAATTTCGCTGTGAAGCAAGGAGTGCGGACAAAGATGTCAGCGAAATCGTCGCACGTCGGCCGGG
>JAWXBP010000152.1 GCA_034440135.1 Planctomycetia bacterium | reverse complement strand
GTCTATCGGTTAGGACAGGAGATTCTCAATCTTCAAAGCGGGGTTCGATTCCCCGTGGGGGCACCATCTTACGAGGCTTCTTCGCTGAAGCGAGGAGGGTAGCGGCGAAAAGGGGTGATGTCGGTGAGTTCCGGGTTCCGGGTTCGTCCGCTCATCCACCGGCTTAGAAAATAATACGTTTTCCACCCGTTGCCGGTAGCGCTGCGCAATGATGAACGCTCGATCACTTCGGGTAGAGCGGAAGAGACCCGCCGGCGGGAGATCGGAAAATTCTGCGTAACTACGCGGCTTCCCGAAGCTAACTATGCGAGCGACGATAAGCGGCTGGATATGGAAATCGTGGCAGGAGATCTGACGGAGCCTGAGGACGCCACTGTCCAAGCGGTCGTGATACGTTCGCTTACTTGCCGTCAGCTCCGACGAGCTGCACCGCGTCGATCTGCTTGTAGCCGGGGCCGGACGCGAGGTTGAGCGTGAGCTTCACGCGCGCAACGGGGTAAGACGTCTTCGGCACCTGCACGGCGAACCACACGATCTCCCGCGCCGTGGCTCGCTGCTGGGGATCGACGCCTTCCCACCAGACGTGCGCGGTGCCGTCGGGCGCAAACGCCTCCACTTTCACGATCGCCCCTGAAGCGTCGCTTTGGCGGACGCGCACGCCGGCGGATTGAATCGGTTTCGCAAACGTCACCTCCAACCAGTCCAGGCCTTTATCGCGCACGGCCGGACACCACGCATCGGGACTGTTGCCGACGATCGGCACGTTCGGCGCGCCCGTGGCCTGTGCGGCGGAATACTGCGTGCGGCCATACTGCGTTCCTGCGGTGGCGCTCACCGCCCACTGGCCAGAGGCGTCGCCCTGGATCTTCGCGTCAGAAAGCTCGGCGGACGGGACAATCGTTCCAATCGATGACGCGGCCGCCACGTTTGCGTTCGTATGGGGTGCAGGCGCGCCGGCAAGCTGCGGCGGCGGAGCCGGCGAAGCGCTCGCGGCGACCGGAGCGTTTGTTCCCGGGGCCGGTCTCGTTGCCGGGGCGGGTGCGGACTTGACTGTCGAGGTCGGCACCGCCGGGGCAGCGGAGCCCAGACTCGCCGCCGTTTTCCCGAGTAGCGCATTCGCATCTTTCTCGGACAGCCTCAGCACGGCCTCCGGAGGCCAGGTCCATTCCGGCACGTTGCCCGGCGCCGCATCACGTGCGTTCTGCGCGGCGGCAAAGACCCGCTGCTGCACGTCGTACAAAATCTGCGGCGGCGGGCCCGGCGTCTGGGGCGAAAGCATGCGCACGGCGCGGCCCACGCAGATCATCGCGGCGGTCGGATTGCGACCCGCCAGCGCAACATCCGCGCGTAGGCAAAGCAGCTCGAAGTCGTCCGGCGTTTTTGCGAGCACGGCATCCAGCAAACGCGCCGCCTCTTCCATCGCGCCTTGCGAGAACGCAATCTGCGCCCGGGCCAGCGCGCGCGCACTCACGCGCTCCGGCGCGGTCGACACCTCGATAATTTTGAGCGGCGTGTCCTCCGAGGAAACGTCGCCCGACCACCCGGCGCCGCCTTTCAACGATAGACGCGCGCGCACAATGTAGTCTCCCGGCCTGAGCGCTTGCATCGCACTCGCCGGAAACATCCACATGCCGCCCGCGATGCGGTCCCGGTCCAGCGTCGCGCGCGGAGAAGACGGCGTGCCCACCGCAGTTCCCCGCGCGACCGGCCCGCCGCTCGCCGCCAACAATTCCACCGCGATGGCGTCCGCCCACGTGCCGCTGGCCGGCGCGAGTTCCACGCGACCGTTGCCCTCCCCCGACGTTTCGATGCGGACGGTAACGCGCAATGGCTCACCCTGCTCGAGCGCGTCGTCCAGCACGTCGCGCAACGCGACCGACAGTTCCGGTGCCGGTGCGTTGGCTGCCGCGGCTCCGAACACGACCGGTGAACTCGCCGCGAGCACTGCCCCAACCAGCAAAAAACGTAGTAACAACATCGCGGTTTTCATCATTTTACTTTGCGCGGCGGGATCGCGTCGTTGGGGCAGATCTGGCTGAAGCAATCGCCCTCGCCCGCCGCGGCGTTGCCGTAGCGCGATTGCGGTTTGTGGTTCGTGGCGTTGATGCCAGTGCCGGTGCCCGAGTGGCAGACGTCGATGCCGATGCGCTCGGTGCCTGGTGTTGCGAGATACAGCGTCTCCTTGCGCGCCGTCGCTTCGTAGAACTTCGCGAAGTAATAACGCATCAGGCAGTCTTGGTCGCCCGAGTGCTCGCCGTGCGCGACCCCCACTGCTCCTTGGAGGTGCATGAAGCAAAAGACGATCAAGATCTCGATGTGCATGTCGGCATACTGTTCCGGACTGTTGATTCCATTGTAGCCCACGCCGTTTCGCGCGATGAAGCCGCGGCCTTCCGCCAATTCTCGCTCGAGCAGCACGCTGTCCCCAAACGCGCGCATCTTCACGTAGTCGGGATAGTCCTTCGTGGCCTCATCGTGGCCAGCTTCGTCCAGCACGGCAATGGGAGGCCCATCCGGTGACGAGGCGTAATAAGGCCGGCCCACTTTGTTGAACGGATTCCGCGGCGAAACATAGCCGACGATCTGCCGGTAGTCGCCGCTCCCGTGATGCTCGACGCCGACACTGTGCAGCAGCTCGTGCGCGATCGCGCGATCGTAAGCAAAGATCGTGTCTCGCGCGGGCAGGTTGAACGGCTGGTTGAAAATGCTCTCCTTGTCGCCGCGCGCCAGAATGCCGACGCCCTTCGTGATTCCCGGCCGGCCGGCCACGCCCGCCTTCGTCATCGGCGTCTGCGCGCCGTTGTCGCCCAGCGCTGCCCGCGTGAACGTCTTCACCCACACACCATGCTGATCCACCCGGCGCGGCGCGTCGCGGTGGTTTCCGTTCATCAGCCGCGTCGTCTGCGACATCTCGCTGCGCTTCAGTTTGGAATGCACGCGCAACTTCGAAAGGCGCTCGAAGAGGTTGATGCCGTTCTGCCCGTCGCCGCCGATCAGATTCAGCACGAAAAAATCCTTTCGCTTCGGATCGCCCTCGACGTGCTTTCCGTTCACCGCCCAGCCGCGATATTCTTCGTAAAGCGTGAACCCGTCGCCGTCGGCCTTCTGGCCCTCGACTTTTTCGGAGTCGTCTCC
Organism: Planctomycetia bacterium; assembly: GCA_034440135.1. Lineage (NCBI taxonomy): Bacteria > Pseudomonadati > Planctomycetota > Planctomycetia > Planctomycetia bacterium. The sequence continues at coordinate 1,605 of JAWXBP010000152.1, read as the reverse complement.
GGCTGCCAGTTTCATCACGTCCTTTTCGCGCCGCCACGACTCGGCGATCCAATCGGGGCCGTTCATTTTCGGGAGGCGAACGAGTTCCTGCTCCCCACCTGAATCCTTCATCAGCCCAATGAGCTCGCGACCGTCCTCGAGTTCGCAGATCACGCGGAGTTCGGCCTTCGCGCCAAAGTCGAAGCATTCGATCGTAGCCTCGGCAAACGGCCGTTGCTCGGCATCCACGGGCGGGCTGGTGACCGCCAATTTTTGATCGCGGTCGGAAACATCGCCTCCGGTGCCCGCCGCCGCGAGGCGCAGATCGTAGTCGTCGTCCTTCGCGCCGAGTGGCCAGTTCAAGCACACGCCGGGCTCGCGCGTCGTGTCCATCAACCGGAAGCGAAAAGACTTCACAGCGGGAAACGTCTTCGCCTGGCCGCCCTTGGTTTTCAGGATGGCCCGCGCGACGAGCGTGTTGCCCGGCTTCGTTGGGTCGGCGATCGAGCCTTGCGGGCGCCATTTCGCGTAGTCCACAATCGTGACTTCAACCTCGAGGTCTTCGTAAACGGGAAACAGGACGACCCGGCTCCGCTGAGTCACGCCGGCGCCGGAAACCGCAAACTTCTGCGATCGCCCCGCGGTGGGGCTCTCGTAACCGAAGGCGAGGACTCCCGGACCGTTGCTCATGACCTGCCAGCGACGCGCGGCGTCCGCGTCGCTCGATCCGAGATACCACGTGTCGATTGGAGCGCGAAAGTTTGTGTCGATCGGCGAAACCTTGTTTCCGCCGCCGCTTTGCGCCGAAACCATACGACCGGTGCGGCGCATCAAAGGAGCTTTCTCCTCGCGCTGCATGCCCGGATGCAGGCCGACGGATCTACTCTTCACCCCCAGCGAGAACTCGATCCGTTCCTGTTCCACCGCGCCGCTAAATTCCTGCACCCACTCCTCCCCGAAGCCTTGCTGGTCCGACTCGGAGAACGTCCCCAGGCCGCCGCCGCGCGCTTCGCCTTTTCCCTGCCACGTGAAGACGCCACGCTCCGGCTCCCAGCCGTGATCGACGGAACGCTCCAGCAGAAACGTGCCGTGGCCGGTGGCCTCATACCGGCTCTCCATATGATAGCCCCCGTTCGCTCTCGACGCGCCTCCTGCCACGGAGACGTCCCAGATCCCCTGCCACTGCACCACCCCCGCAAATTTCTTCGCGAACTCAGCCTCGGGCGGGGTCAGTTCTTGTGCGTGGGCCGCCCACGTGCTCGCGAGGCCACTGCACACCAAAGCACGGAGGAACCACTGCGGCGAAATGAAGAGGCGCATATAGAAGCGGACGATACTTCGAGAAAACGCCGGGCGCATGATCGAAGCCGTTCACGCACTGAGCGCCAAGACTCAAGCAGCCAAGCCCGGACTTTGAACGCAACTGCAATCCCGGTCGTCTCCGGCCCGGCGGGCATGGTCCTTCCGCTCCTTGACCGCACGGGCGATGTTCGCGAACGGCCCGCTTCCCGACCATGTGGTCAGACAAAGGGTCGCGGCAAACGGGGTCAGGCCGTTCGATGTTCGGAACGGCAGACACGAGCCGTCCTACTCTGCCGCCAAGCCTCACGAACATCGAACGGCCTG